>PEWR01000139.1:3722-66709 GCA_002779395.1 Ignavibacteriales bacterium CG07_land_8_20_14_0_80_59_12 | reverse complement strand
CGAGGGACTGGACCTGCCACGCGTACGTCTTCCCAAGCTGGAGTGGAAGTGCATCAATCGGGTACTGAAGGTTCGGTGTGACGAGCTGGCTGTTCTCGTACTGGGGGACGTTTGCTGCGAGTGCCTGCGATGGGACTTGTCCGGGGAGCAATTCTACGATCCGAAGAACGTACTTCAACTGGTAGCGCACGGGCACCTGGAGAGGCGTCCACACGAACTGGGGGTATTGTGTACGGAGGGTATCACCGTTGATAGGGAGTATGAGATTCGGCGGGTCGGGGTAGACGATCGAGAAGTCGGCGCATACCGGTCCGGTAAGAAGGGGACGGTCGAAGAGATCAAGAAGCTGGACACACGCGCGGTAGTCCCCTTCGGGGAAACGTCCAACACGGTAGGCAATATCTTTCACACTCCGGTCGTATTCGACAGACCCCCAGTCAGCGAACTGAGTCGAGTTAAGGATGAGCGGCGGAGGATTGGGGGGGACAGTGACCGGCCTGCCGGTGCCGTTTGCCACAGGCGAACCGTCGCGCCGTGTGATGCTCAGCGATATCTTCACCTGTGCCAGCCTGCCCGTGTTGTTGAGGAGTGTGAGCGATCCGATAGACGGATTGCTCTGCCAGTCACTCAAGTATGGGGACGGATAGGGTTGGACAACGAGAAGTGCGTTCCAGCTCCCCTGACCCGGCGCTGGAGATGTGAAAAGGACGACTGATAGCGCCGCCAGGGACAGCGCAAGCGAGAGGTGCTTCATGGCACGGCCCTCCCCCAGAGTGATCTATAGTAGCGCAGTGTTGATCGCGCTGCGGGTAAAACCTCCAACTTCCCGTGTTCTTTCAGGCACCGGCGATCCCGGGCTCATCGAACCCCGAGACATCGCTCGGCGGCGCTTTGAGCTGCACCGAGTAACAGCGCACCACTTCAATATGTCTCATCAAAACGAGAAAGTCAATTCGCCTCCTCCTTCCGGGGGGCGTGCGCGCGGGGTCCCTTCAAAGGTATCCGGGAATCGCCACCGGGCACAGGAGGGCGCACTTTGCTTCTCTTCCATGCTCCCGTTAGCTTCTATGGAAGCGTACAACGCCTAATGGGAGCGTGCATGGATTCTTTCGATAAGTTCGTTGAGGTCGTGCGGAGGCTCCGGAAGGAATGCCCGTGGGACCGGGAGCAGACACATGAGTCGATCAAACACCTCCTCATCGAGGAGGCATACGAGGCAGTCGAATCGGTTGACCGGCATGACCTGCCGGAGTTGAAGAAAGAGCTGGGCGACCTCCTCCTTCACATCGCGATGCACTCGGTGATCGCGGAAGAGGAGCGGGCATTCTCGCTTGATGACGTAATCACAGGGATCACGGAGAAACTCATCCACCGTCATCCCCACGTCTTCGGCGACGTTCGGGTGTCAAGCGATACCGAAGTGGAGCAGAACTGGGAGAGGTTGAAGAAAGCCGAAGGAAGGGAATCTGTCATCGAGGGAATCCCGAAGTCGATGCCTGCCCTCCTGAAGGCACAGCGGCTGCAGGAGAAGGTATCGAACGTCGGCTTCGACTGGGGGCGAGCCGAGGACGCATGGAAGAAAGTTGAGGAGGAGCTTCGAGAGATGCAGGAATCGGCGTCAGAAGGAAACGCCGAACGACTTCAGGAGGAGTACGGAGACCTTCTCTTCGCACTTGTCAACTACGCGCGGTTCGTCAATGTGACGCCCGAGAACGCACTTCGTTCCACGATCGACAAGTTCTCGAGGCGATTCAGGTACATCGAAGGGAAGCTCGCCGAACGCGGAACCACCGTCCACGATTCAACGCTCGAAGAGATGGAGGCGCTGTGGGAGGAGGCAAAGAAAATGGAGTGGAGAGATGGAGCCCACCTTTAAGGTGAGTCCCATCCAAGTTTATGCGCGCGTGCGCGAAGCGAGATGCCAGAGGATGATGCTGGCCGCAGCGGTCGCATTGAGCGACTCTGCTTCCCCGAACTTCGGTATGTTGATCCTCACGTCGGCTGACTTCGCAAGAGCCGGCGAAACCCCATGCGCCTCGTTCCCTATCACGAGAACGAGCGGCCCCTCAGGCGCAAACCGGTCAAGTGCCACCTCCCCCCGCTGATCCGCCGCCGCGACCTTGTACCCCTTCGCGCGCGCCTGCGTGATGAAGGCATGAAGCTCGACTCCGTGCGCCACCGGGAGGTGGAAAAGGGACCCGACCGTCGACCGGACGACCTTCGGGTTATAGAGGTCCACCGACCCTTTGCCGAGAACCACGCCGCGGATTCCGAACCAATCTGCCGCGCGAATGACGGTCCCGAGATTTCCGGGATCGCGCAGCTCATCCGTGGCAAGCACGACGGGGACTGACCGCTTCGATGCAAGGATCTCATCCACTGGAATATCCCGCTGTTCCGCGACCGCCACGATCCCCTGCGACGTCACGACGTTGCTCACCTCTTCGAGCTCCTTCTCACTCACCTCATAGAGCGACGCGCCGCGGTCAAGGAGCGACGTCAGCAGAAGGTTCTTCCTTTCGTCACTTCCGAACCCGCTCACGTAGAGAACGGCATCGATCTTCCAACCGGAGGAAGCTGCCTCTCCAACCGCACGCACGCTCTCGACAATGAACCTGTGCTGCTCCTGCCTCCCCTTCTTCTCCGTGAGCTGACGGATTGCCTTGAGCCGGTTCTTCGGAATCATCCTCTCCCCCGTTCGGTGACCTCCGGTCGGTGAGCCGCTTCTTCTACTCTTTGAACTCGCCCCAGACGGAGCGGAGTGCATCGGAGATTTCGCCGAGTGTCGCGTATGATTCAACCGCGGTGAGAATCGGCGGCATGAGGTTTTCTCCGCCGGCCGCCACAGTGCGAAGCGCGCCAAGCGCTTCCGAGACCTTCCCGCTATCGCGGCGCGACTTCAGCGCCCGGAGTCTCTCGATCTGTCTCCTGCCCACGGACGGGTCAACGCGCAGGATCGCCGGCGCAACGCCGGCCCCCTCTTCGAACGCATTGACGCCGACAATGATTCTCTTCTTTTGCTCGATCGAGCGCTGGTACTCGTAGGCGCTCTTCGCGATCTCGGTCTGAAAGAACTTCCGTTCGATGGCACGTACCGCTCCGCCAAGCGCGTCGATTTGGGCGAGGTATTCCCAGACAAGCCGCTCGATCTCATCCGTCAGATGCTCGACAAAGTACGACCCGGCGAGCGGATCCACCGTGTCAGCGACGCCACTCTCGTAGGCGATGATCTGCTGCGTGCGGAGTGCAATCCGGGCAGATTCCTCGGTTGGGAGCGCAAGGGCCTCGTCGCGGCTGTTCGTGTGGAGCGACTGGCATCCGCCGAGGACACCGGCGAGCCCCTGGATGGCGACGCGAACGATGTTGTTGTCGATCTGCTGCGCCGTGAGCGTCGCACCGGCGGTCTGCACGTGGAACCTGAGACGCATCGAGTCGGGGTTCTGCGCCCGGAAGCGGTCGCGCATAATGTTCGCCCAGATGCGCCGTGCCGCGCGGAACTTTGCAGCTTCCTCGAAGAGATTGTTGTGCGCGTTAAAGAAGAATGAAAGGGATGGGGCAAACCGGTCAACGTCGAGTCCGGCGCGGATTGCCGCATCCACGTACGCAATGGCATCGGCCATCGTGAACGCGACTTCCTGCACCGCGGTCGATCCCGCCTCGCGGATGTGATAGCCGCTGATCGAGATGACATTCCACTTCGGTACGTTCGCGCCGCACCAACCGAAGACGTCGGTGACGAGCCGCATAGAAGGAGCCGGAGGAAAGATGTATGTCCCGCGTGCGATATACTCCTTCAGGATGTCGTTCTGGATCGTCCCCGAGATCTTCCTTAGATCGGCCCCCTGCCGTTTCGCGATTGCCACATACATGGCGAGGAGGATGGAGGCCGTCGCGTTGATCGTCATTGAGGTGGTCACCTTCTCGAGGTCGATCCCGTCGAAGAGCTCCTGCATGTCCTCCAGCGAGTCGACTGCGACTCCCACCTTCCCAACTTCCCCCTCGGCAAACGGATGATCCGAATCGTAGCCGATCTGGGTCGGGAGGTCGAATGCAACGGAGAGTCCCGTCGTTCCTTGCGAGAGAAGGTAACGGTATCGGCTGTTCGATTCCTCCGCCGTGGCAAATCCGGCGTACTGCCGCATCGTCCAGAAGCGGCCGCGGTACATCGTGGGGTAAGGACCCCGGGTGAAGGGGTACTCACCGGGAAATCCGAGCTTCTCCGCGTAGTCAGCAGGTCTCGGAAGGTGCAGCCGCTCCACGGGAATGCCCGAGCTCGTCTCGAACGATTCAGATCGTTCCTCCGATCTCTGTAGAGCAGGAGCGAGCGTCCGCTCCTCCCACTCCTTCTTCAGCCGCCCTATGTCGTCGGTCATGGACCGTCCCTTCAGATTGTACGCGGTGATGAACCGCCCTTCGGGCGATGGGACCCACCTGTGTCGGGCCCCTGCACAAGCACAAAAAAACTCACTTCGTCAACCGACCAACGAAGTGAGTCACGGCTTCCGTCTCCGTCTCTACCCAGCCCCGGCGACTTTGAGCCGGTTGATAGCACGGACCAGGGCGCCTCGGGCGCGCGCGGCATCAATTTCCGCGGCATGATCCTTGAGCCTCTTGAGAGCCCTGTCTCGGGCTTCGCGTGCCCGCGCCACGTCGATCTCATCCTCCCGTTCGGCCGTCTCCGCAAGGATCACGACCTTGTTTTCGCGGACTTCGGCGAAGCCGCCGCTTGTTGCGTAGAGCGACTCTTTCTCATCCGAAAACCGCAGGATGACCTTCCCGACCGCGAGAGAGCTCAGCAGTGGGGCATGGTTGTAGAGCACCTGAAAACTCCCGACCGTCCCCGGCGCGGTGACACTCACGACCTCGCCCGAGAAGAGGATCCGCTGCGGCGTGACAAGGTCACACTGGAACGACTTGCCGCTCGGCATCCCTACGCCTCTTTCAGAGTTTTTGCCCGGTCCAACACCTCATCGAGCGTGCCCACCATGTAGAACGCCGCCTCGTTGATATCGTCGACCTCCCCCTCGATGATCGCCTTGAACCCCTTGATCGTATCCTCGAGCTTCACGTACCTCCCCGGCCTGCCGGTGAATTGCTCAGCGACGGAGAAGGGCTGGGAGAGGAACTTCTGGATCTTGCGGGCGCGCTCCACGGTGAGCTTGTCCTCGTCGGAGAGCTCGTCCATCCCGAGGATGTTGATGATGTCCTGGAGGTCTTTGTACGCCTGGAGGATCTCCTTCACCCTCTTCGCGACGGCATAGTGCTCCATGCCGACGACACCCGGCTCAAGGATGCGCGATGTCGAGTCGAGTGGATCGACGGCGGGATAAATCCCGACCTCCACGATCCGGCGGCTCAGAACGGTCGTCGCATCGAGGTGGCTGAACACGGCTGCCGGGGCAGGGTCGGTGAGGTCGTCGGCTGGGACGTAGATCGCCTGGACGGAGGTGATCGACCCGCGCTTCGTGGACGTGATCCGCTCCTGGAGCTCGCCCATTTCAGTGGCAAGCGTCGGCTGGTATCCGACTGCGGAAGGCATGCGGCCGAGGAGTGCCGAGACCTCGGACCCCGCCTGGACGAAACGGAAGATGTTGTCAATGAAGAGGAGGACGTCCTTCCCCTCCTCGTCGCGGAAGTACTCTGCAAGTGTGAGCGCCGTGAGCCCCACCCGCTGGCGCGCACCTGGGGGCTCGTTCATTTGTCCGAAGACCATCGCCGTCTTCGCGAGAACGCCGGACTCCTTCATCTCGAGCCAGAGGTCGTTCCCTTCGCGTGTCCGCTCTCCGACGCCGCCGAACACCGAGTAGCCGCCGTGCTCCGTCGCAATGTTGTGGATGAGCTCCATGATGATGACGGTCTTTCCGACGCCGGCGCCGCCGAAGAGTCCGGTCTTCCCTCCTTTTGAGTAGGGTTCGAGGAGGTCGATCACCTTGATCCCGGTTTCAAACATCTCCTGGCGAGTCGTGAGCTCGCCGAACTCCGGGGCCGGGCGATGAATGGGAAGGTAGTTCGCCACCTTGACATCGCCGAGCCCGTCAATCGGCTTCCCAATGACGTTGATGAGGCGGCCTAGGACCTCAGGCCCCGCGGGCACCATGATCGGTCCGCCTGTGTCGATGGCGGGCATCCCTCGGACAAGTCCGTCGGTCGAGTCCATGGCGACGGCACGCACCCTGTCCTCCCCAAGATGCTGCTCGACTTCCACGATGAGCTCTTCCTGCTGACCGTCGACGGTCTGGCGGGGAATGCGGACGGCATTGAGAATCGGCGGGAGAGTGCCGTCGGTAAACTCTATGTCAACGACAGGACCGATCACCTGGATAATCCTTCCTTCATGCAGGGTAGATTCCGCCATTCTGATACCTTTCCTTCGGGTTCGTAGTACTGCGGAGACGCAATCGGAAAAAATTTATCACAACGACGCCTGAAAACCAAACCTTCGCGCCGGGTCATTCCTCCGCGAGAGCGAGCTTCACCTGGTGACGCTCGACATCGACCGAGACCACCTGAACCATGACAGGGCTCCCCAGCCGGTACTCATGCTTCCTCCTCCTCCCGACGAGAGCGTACCGCTTTTCGTCGTAGACGTAGTAGTCGTCCCCCATCTCCCGGACATGGACCATCCCTTCGATGAGGAGGTCGGTGATCTCGACGTAGATCCCGTAATTGGTGACACCGCTGATGACACCTTTGAAGACGTCGCCGAGGTGACGCTTCATATACTCCGCCTGCATCACGCGAACCGCCTCGCGCTCCGCCTCCACCGCGTTCTGCTCCATCTCCGACGAATGACGGCAGATCTCATCGAGGCGCTTCATCCATTGGCGCACGCGCACGGCGGCCATCCCGCCCCCGTATTCAACGAGGAGCCGGTGGACAATTAGGTCAGGGTAACGGCGGATCGGCGAGGTGAACTGTGCGTAGTGAGCGAAGCCGAGACCGTAGTGTCCGATGTTCTTCGGGGAGTAGACCGCCTTTGCCATCGAGCGAACTGCAATCTCATTGATGAGGTCCTCGACTTCGCTCCCCTTCACCTGCTCGATGAGCTTCTGGAGCGCCTTCGAGTTGACTCCCCCGTCGACATGGAGCCTGAAGCCGAACCGCTTGACAAAGTCGGCGAGCTCGCGGAGCTTTTCTGTGTTGGGCGCGTCGTGCACCCGGTAGAGGAACGGGCTCATAGCCGGGCCGCGGCCCGTGCTCTCGACCGATTCAGCGACGGTCTTGTTCGCGAGAAGCATGAACTCCTCGACGAGGTTTGTCGCGTCGGTCCTGACCTTCTTGAGAATCTCGACCGGATACCCCTCCCCGTCAAACCGGAACTTCGCCTCGGCCGTCTCGAAGTCGATGCTCCCCTCTCTCAGCCGCTTGCGGTGGAGAACCTCGCTCAAGGCACGCATTCGGCTGATTTCTCCTGCAAAATCCCCTTTCCCCGACTCAATGATCCGCTGGACCTCCTCGTACGAGAATCGCCTGCGGCTCCGGATGGCGGACCTCACGATCTCCGCCGACTCAACCACCCCCTGCTTCGTCACCGTCATGAGGACCGAATAGCTGAGCCGATCCTCAAGCGGGCGGAGGCTGCAGAGATTGTTCGAGAGCTTCTCAGGAAGCATCGGGACGACCGCGTTTGGGAGATAGACGCTTGTCCCCCGCTCGTACGCCTCACGGTCGAGCGGCGTCCCCTCCTTCACATAGTAGCTCACGTCTGCGATGTGAACGCCAAGGAGGCATCGCCCTCCGTTCAGAGGCTCGATGGAGACCGCATCATCAAAGTCCTTCGCATCCTCCGGGTCGATCGTGAACGCGACAGCTCCCCGCAGGTCACGGCGGCGGCGGACTTCCTCTGGAGGGATCCTCTCCGGGATTGCACGTACCTCAGCGAGAACGTCCGCTGGAAAAGAGAGGGGAAGGCTGTGCGCGCGGGCAACGGCACGGACTTCGACGAGCGGCTCGCCTGACTTCCCGAGCACTTCGACGACGCGCCCTTCGGGGTTCAGCTCGGGGGATGACCACTCCGTGATTTCCGCTACGACCTTCTCCCCCGGCCGTGCTCCTTCCGTCGAACCTTTCTGAATGTAGATATCTCTCGTGATTCGGGAATCGTCGGGGACAACGAAAAAGAAGCCGCGGCTTTTCTCCATCGTGCCGACGATCCGCACGCGTCCTCTTTCGATGACCTCGACGACCTCTCCATCGGGGAGGCGTTTCTCTTCGTCGTCCCTCCCCTTCCTGGACTCCGCGAACAGAGCGATTCCCACGCGGTCACCGTCCAACGCTGTAGAGAGAAAATTGTGCGGGATGAAGACGCGCTGGCCTTCCCCTTCCACTTCAACGATCCCCGTCCCTCCCTTCATCATGGAAAGGCGTCCTGTGAGGACAGCCCGGCGCCGGGGGTAACGGTAGCGGTTGCCCTTCACGCGCTCGATGATCTTCTCTTCAACCGAGGACGAGAGCGCCTCGTGGAGGAGGCGGTGCGCAGTCCCGCCACGAAGTCCGACCGCAGCCGCAATTTCGGCCGTGGTGAACGCTTCATCCGGATGAGTCTTGAGAAGCGAAATCACTTCGCGGCTGAGAGAAACCAACGATCGCTGCTGTTTCATATGCTCCTTAGAAAGTAATCCGGTAAAACAGCCGTCCTTCGTACATGTTCTGCTTTTCTTCCTGGAACTCGTTCGCCTGCCGGCTCCTCCGGGCAAACTCCAGGATAAGGCTCCGCAGACGATCCTCGCGCAGCATATCTCCCACCGAGAATTGCACAACGATGTCGGCGTTAGTCACGTCGTTGAACACCTTCCCTTCGTACCTCCAGTACGCCCCCTGGATCTCGCCGCTGAGCCGCAGCCCGGCCGATGACATCCCTCCTCCGCCGTAGCTCAGCTCGGCAGATTGGATAAAACCAGTTTCGCGGGCGAAGTTCGTAAGCGCGGCTGAGAAAAGGGACGACGCGAACCCCGAGATGATCGATCGTGACAGCGCCGTCCCGATGTCCGGGTTGTACGGTCCTCGCTCAGGCCCGAGCACTTCGTCTTTGTACCTCCCGAAGATGAGGAACGAGACCACATCCGACTGAACGTCGGTGCCGGTTCGAGGCTTGTCGTTCTCCGTCATGCTCATCGCAACGTCGGGATGGTCCTTCGTCCCGGTGATGTGGAGTGTGACGACCACGCGGTCGACCGAATCCGAAAGCGCGCGCGTATGCATGCCGGTATAGGTCGCAGTGATGTCAAGCTCCGGGTTCACGGGGTCGCCGGTAAACATGAGCTTCCCGCCGGCGGAGAACCGCTTGTAGAAATTGTAGTAGGAGTGTTCGCCGATCCCGATATCACCGGCGAGGCGGATATCCCTGCCGCTACGGACGAGGTGGAGCTTCCCGTTGAGGACGGCAAAGAGCTCCTCGTCTGTCAGCGGATTGATGACGTAGCGGATCTCCGTTTTCCCAAAGGTCTCAAGCGTGAGGTCGGTGGAGAGCTGATCGACGAACGACGGCGCCTCCGCTTCCTGCTTGGCCTGCCGCCGCCGCTCGCCGATGAGGCGCTCGAGGCGCGCCTGCTGGCTTTCGACTTTCGGCGCTGCGGTGGAGTCAACGAACACATAGTTCGTCCCGCTCTCCGTGGAGCCCTCTCCGAACTGGACGCTTGCGGGGAACACGATGCTCCCCTGGCGCACGCGCACAAGCCCTCTCACCATTGCGTGCTGTGAGGTCCCGGAGACGCACACGCTGTCGGGGCCTGTACCAATGGAAAGGGTCCCGTGCATCTCGTATGGCGAGGCATGCTCCGGCTCCTTCATGATAAGAAGCTGGCCGATGGCCGCTGCGTCGAACGAACCCATGTTGAAACCATCCATGAGGACCTCGCCCCTCACGAGAAGCTTCCCATCGGGGTTGTCCGCCTGGTCGTTCCGGACAACGATGCTGTCGATAAGCCATTTGCTGCCGGAGGTTACGGCTGACAGTGTGATATCGTACGGGATGTTGTTCGGGAGAAAGACCATCCCGGCGCGGGCGGAAAGTCCCCCGGAGAAGACAGGAGCCTTCGCTGTCCCCGTCACACGCAGGCTCCCCGTGAGTGTACCGCCGAAGTCCTGTCCGACGCTGACAAGCGGGGCAAGGATTGCGAGCGGGAACGATTCGGCACCCAGATTGAGGGCGAGGGTGTCATTCTCGTTTGAGAGCGGAAATGATCCACCCAACACAAGCGGCAGTGCGACCGACGCCTTGCTTCCCCGAAGTGCAAGTGATCCGGAGACACGGCCCGATGCGAGAAGCGCATCACCTTTGAGATCGCCGACCCGCACTCTGCCGTACGTCACGCTGTCGAGCTGAAGGTTCGCGCTGACCTCGGGCGCCGAGAGCGTGCCGGTCAGTCGCGCGCCGACGCTCAGCATTCCATCGAGCGAAACGTGCTGGGACGTATCGACCACCATGGCAACGAGGCTGTCGAGCCGGAGACGGTCGGCGGAGAGCTCACCTGCTACTGAATCACCGGTGACGGCTGCGGAGGCGAGATGGATGCGCCCGGACGGACCGTCGACGTCGATCGCATGCGCAGCCAGAGAGCGCGGCGCGAGGGTCACGTTAACATCGTGGGCGAGGTACCAGCGGTACAGCCGGTACGCCGCCTCAAGCGTGTCGACGTCTACGAGCGTCACGATAGAATCGCGCGCATCGATGCGTGCAGCCGCGCGGCAGTTGAGGACGGAATCGACCATCGCCGAGCCGGAGACTGTGCCGCGTCGCCCGGAGAGTGCAAGGGCGAGGGTCGGAGTGCTTATCTCCCTTTTCCCCGCGACCAGTCGGTCCGCGTTCGCCTCGAGGGCAAGCACCATGGAATCGAGGTCCGCTCCCAGGGCGTCGTCGTGCGCACCGAAGCTGAGCCGGCCGCCTCGGACGTACAAACCTCCTTCAGCGAGGAGGCGTGCGAAGTAGTCGATGAAGAGAGTGTCCTCGAAATCGACATGCGGTCCGCGGCGGTCGATGCTTCCGGTGAGTGTCCCGCTCCCCGCCATTTCGTCCTCAGTGAAGAAGCGGGCGATCGGAGAGATGTCCCGAATGTCGACGGAGTACCGGACTGAATCGCGCCCGCTGTCCGGGAACGTGGGGACTGTCATGTTCACTCTGCTGCCCGCTCCCGTTCGTGCCGCCACCTCGCCTGCGAGGCGCGATGCGAGACGGTTCACCGCCTCGATGAGTCCGCCGTAGGAGAACTTCCCTTTGAACGTCGCGTCCGCTACCGGCGAGCGGAATGTGATATGGCGGCCGCCCTGCGGTCCGCCCGCGACGTTGAGATCAACCGGAATGTCATCGATGGGTTTTGACCGAACCGTCGAGCCCGCGAGCCGGACGGAGACCATCCCGAGGAAGTCCTCAAGCCCGGTTCCAGAGCCCACGACATGGAGCCCGAAGTTCAACGAACTGTTGTAGAACGGGTCGCGTAGAAGATCCGCGAGGTTTACGGAGGAAAGGCTGCCGTCGATGGTATAGGACGGGACCGAGTCGGCGGCCGTCCGGGTCGCATCGAGCGTCGAGACGAAGTCGGCTGTCCCGGCGTCCGTTGCTCCCTGGGCCGCTATCTGAAAGAACCCCTGAGATGCATCCACCCGCGCCGAGAGGTTTCTGATGCTGAATCGCCCGTAGGACGATGTGTCAATGCGCAGCTCGGCATGCGCGTTCATCTGGTCGAGCCGTGTTCCCGTCCCGTTGATGGCTGCCGACCCGCTGAGCTTGCTCGGGGACATTCCATCCTGGAGGAACGCGAAGTTCATGTCGCGGAGAGATATCTTCCCGTCGTACTGCATCGGTCCGCGCGTCAGGTCGAACTTGGCTTCCGCCTCCGCGTGCCCGAAGAGACTGCTGAGCGCGACCGATGCCGTAAAATTGAGCGGCCGCCCCACGAAGCGGAGCAACGCGTCGGTTTCCCCAAGGGAGGAGAAGTCCGGTATCGGAAGACCCGCGAGGAGGTCCATCACGTCGCGGTAGACGAGGTGAGCACGCGACGTCTCGACGTTCAGGTAGAGGTCTGCCGGCGAATGGACGTTGTCGAGCCTTCCATGGAGAGAGATCTCGGACTCCCCGGTTTTCAACGTCAACTCCTGCACCGCCATCGAGCCGAACGTCCCCTCGATGCGGCCGCGGATGGTCGCAGCGCCGTCCATGAAGCGGAGAGATCCAAGAAAGGTCCTCAGCTCGCGTGCGGAGATGGGCTGCGCATCGCATGAAAGGTGGACTCTCTTCGACCGGAGGGAAGCGAGGGTCACCTCTCCGCCAAGGAGATCGACGCCGTCGAGCCGCGCGTTCGCCGTGAGGTGCGTCTGATCAAGGTCGAAGCGCAGGCTGTCGATGGCAATACCCTGGGGGGCGACGAGGATCGAGGCTGCGATCCTTCGGACGGCCACCGCAGGCGTATCGATGCTGAGCGCAAGATTCTCGACGCGAGCCCTGAGATGGTCGGGGCCGATCTCCCCTTCGAGAAGGAGGTTGAGGTCGCGTGCAGTCAGGTTTGTGTAGTGCAGATACTCCTTCGATGTGTCTGCCGGGAGCGCCGTGGAGTCGACGACCGCGAGCACCCCGGACCGGATTTCGAGGTCGCGCAGGACGATGGTCCAGTCGAACCGTTTCGCCTTCGGCTTTTCCTCCTCCGTCGAGAGGCGCTCGAAGTTCCACGTGCTGTCGGCGTAACGGACAAGCCGTATGCGCGGCTCATAGAGGATGACCTTCCCGAACGCGATCCGGTGTTCGACGAGGACGAACGGGTCATAGCGGAGCTCGAGCTTCTCCGCCGCGGCCAGATAGGTCCCGTCGACCTTCAGGGCCACACCGTCGATTGTGAGACCGGTAAAAAGGCTCCCGTGGAACTCACCGAGGTAGAGGGAGCCGTGCGGCAAGTCGCCGAGCTGAGTGAGAAGAAATGACCGGAGGTACGAGCGGAAAACCTGCGTCTGTGTGAACCCGACCACGGCTGCGGCGACAAGGGCCAGAAGGAAGGCGCCGGTGAACAGCGCGCGCACGAATTTCTTCAGCTGCACCATCGGGCACCCGCGGACTTAGCAGTATCGGGAGCGGATCGTGTCAATGACTACGGAGGTCGATCGGTCGGGGACATACTCGACCGTGACGACGCGTCCCCCACCTCCCTCCACGACATCACGTCCGACGACATCGGAGATTTTCCAGTCCGCCCCCTTCACGAGGATGTCGGGGACAAGTGCGGAGATGAGCGCATACGGTGTGTCCTCATCGAAGATCGTTACCACATCGACGGCCCGCAGCGATGCGAGGATGGCGGCGCGGTCGTCCTGCGGGAGGATCGGACGCAGATCGCCTTTCACCCGGCGGACCGACGTATCGGAGTTCAACCCGACAACAAGCGCGTCGCCAAGGACCCGCGCTCGTTTCAGATATTCAACGTGTCCCCGGTGAAGGATGTCAAAGCACCCGTTCGTGAAGACGACACGCTTCCCTTCGGTGCGGAGCTCAGCGCGCCACGCAACGGCCTCGGCGAGCGAGAGAATCGCGCCTATCATGGCTGTTCGTCGACCTCGTCGTCGAGGACCGCCGCTTTCAGGAGCGCAGGCTGAACGGGGACGATGCCCACTTCGCCGCAGACAACGCCTCCAGCGAAGTTCGCAAGGTTCGCCGCCTCGCGGATGGTGGCCCCCGCGGCGATTGCCATGGTAAGGGTCGAGATTACGGTGTCACCTGCACCGGAAACATCGGCAACCCTTCGCGCTTTCGTCGGCACGTGGGTGACTTCCCCGCCCGGCTCGAAGAGCGACATCCCCTTCTCCCCCCGCGTCAGGAGAACGGAGTCGGCATTGAGGCGGCGGAGAATCTCCCTCCCAGCCTCCTCCACGTCGGCATCAGTTATGAGCCGGAGCCCGAGCGCTTCTTCGACCTCCTGCCGATTGGGCTTGAACACCGTGACATCGCGAAAATCAAAGAAGTTGTTGAACTTCGGATCCACCGTCACCGGCACGTTGTGCTTCCGCGCCAGTGTCACGACGGCGCCGATGAGGTCCCTGACCACTACACCCTTGTTGTAGTCTTCGATGATAAGGCCGTCAAGGCCGGGGAACCGCTCTCTGAGGAAATCGATGATCCGGTGCCGGGTTTCCGGCGCAATGTCATGTCTCACCTCATGGTCGATCCGCACGACGTGCTGGCTGTGGGCGATGACACGGGTTTTCACAGTCGTCGGGCGTGAGGGGTCGCGTATGAGCCCTTCAGAGGAGAATCCTCCTTCCTCCATGAGGCCTCGGAGGATGGATCCGCCGTCGTCGTCTCCGACGGTTCCGATTGAGATCGGCTCTCCACCCAGGGACTTGATGTTGTTCGCGACGTTGGCCGCGCCGCCCAGGCGGGCCGACTCCGATTCGACTTCGACGACAGGGACCGGGGCTTCGGGGGAGATCCTATGGACCGTGCCCCAGAGATACCGGTCGAGCATGAGGTCTCCGAGGATAGCGATTCGCTTCCCGTTGAATCTCTGGAAAAGTTCTTCGAGGCGGGCTTCGGTAATTTGAACCAAGCGTCCTCCGGAAATCGGGATTGAGTCGTTGTCTCTTATAGTAACGAATATATGGAGGGACGAAGTGAGAATCAACGGCGTCCGAACTGCCCAGGCGAGGGAATCACGTTGTTTGAGCGCTTCTTCTCCCTTTGTGGTGGAAGGACAGAATGGGGGGTCTTTCATTGGGTCCCCCCAAACGCGTCTACAACGACAGGATGCTCGCGATCTCGATGAGTCCCGGGTCGATGATCTTTCGGTGCTGCCAGGTCTCGCGCAGAGGTGTGAGCACGATCTTCCCGTTCACTTCGCCGACCATGAGGTTCGAGGCGCCGCTCAGGAGCGTCGTGACAGCCGTGTAGCCGAGTTTGCTTGCGAGAAGCCGGTCGCGCGATGTCGGTGAGCCGCCGCGCTGGACATGGCCGAGAACACAGACCCGGTACTCGTACCCGGATGCATCTTTCACTTTCTTCGCGAGCGTGAAGGCACCACCCTGTTCGTCCCCCTCCGCGACAACGATAATGGCGCTCGACTTGTCCTTGCGGAATCCCTTGAGGAGAGATTTTAGCTCATCGATATCGGTCTTTGTCTCGGGAATCGCAATGTATTCCGCGCCGCTCGTCAGGCCCACATCGAGCGCGATGAAACCCGACTGGCGTCCCATGACTTCCACGTAGAAGAGACGTTCGTGGGACCCTGCGGTGTCACGGATTTTGTCGATAGCCTCCATTGCCGTGTTCACCGCCGTGTCGTAGCCGATTGTGAAATCGGTCCCGTAGAGATCGTTGTCGATCGTCCCGGGGATGCCGACGATGGGAGTGCCGTGCTCTTCGTTGAGGGCGACCGCGCCCTGGAAGGTCCCGTCGCCGCCAATGGCGACGAGTCCTTCGATTCCCTTCTTCTTGAGTTTCGCCGCGGCCTTCGCACGCCCCTCCTTCGCCATAAACTCGTCCGACCTGGCAGTCTTGAGGATGGTGCCTCCGCGCTGGAGGATGTTTGAAACCGATCGCGCTTCGAGCTGCGTGACCTCCCCGCGGATCATGCCGGCGTATCCGCGGTGGATGCCGCAGACCTCCACCCCTTGGTGGATACCTGTGCGGACCACCGCGCGGATGGCCGCGTTCATACCAGGCGAGTCGCCGCCGCTCGTAAAAACGCCGATGCGCCTCATGCTTCTTCCTCGTCCATATGTGCGTCGATTCGCAGAAAAACCCCGTGCCCCCTAGCGGGAGGACAGGGCTTCTCTCTCACGAGACTTGGTACTCGCAGACTCAATAGAGGAACATCGGTTTGCCGAGCATCCGGTAGATCTTTGGCCGGTATTGATCGACGTCGTAGAGCTCGTCGACGTCAACGTGCTTCTTCCCCTGCGTCATCGTCATGATGGGCACGGTCGTGTACTTACCTTCGCGGAGTGCGACAAGGTGCCCGTAGTCACCGCGAACGGCGAGGTCCGTCGCCAGGTTCGCGTAGCTGATCGCCACCATCCGGTCGAGGGCGTCGGGCTCGCCGCTCCGCATGAGGTACGCGAGCGGCTGGTAGATGATGTGTGAGCCGGTGATCTTCTCGATCGCCTCACCGGTGATCTCGCCGATACCGCCTAACTTCTTGTGCCCGTATGCATCTTCTTGCCCGTACTCAATGATCTTCCCGCCGACCATCTGCGCCCCTTCGGAGATCGTCATGATCGCGTAGTTGCTCGGATTCTCCTTCTTGTCCTGCATGAGGAAACCTGCGAGTTTCTCGGGATCGAACGCGACTTCCGAGATGATCGCACGGTCGACGCCGGCAAGGTAGGCGGTGATGAGAGATGTCTCACCCGAATTCCGGCCGAAGAGCTCGACGATCGCGATACGCTCGTGGGAGCCGGCGGGAGTGCGGAGCGCGGTGATGAAGTGGGTGCTGCGCGTCACGGCCGTGGAGAAGCCGATGCAGTAGTCGGTCCCGAAGACGTCGTTGTCCATTGTCTTCGGGATCGCGACGACGGGGAACCCTTCCTTGTGGAGGCGAACACCATAGCTCAGTGTGTCGTCGCCGCCGATCGGAATAAGGACGTCAATTCCGAGGTGTTCGAGGACCTTAAGGATGTGCGGCGTGAAATCATACGGAAGGTCTCCCTCTTTCGGCGGATTGTCCGGTTCCTTGAGGAAATCGGGGACTTCGCTCCATTTCACCTTCCCAGGGTTCGTCCGGGAGGTGTGGAGAAACGTCCCGCCGGAGCGGTCGATGACCCGTGTGTTCGCTTTGTTGAGCGGGATGATGCACTCGTCTGCTTCCGACGGGTCGTCGATGTTGTACTTCAGAAGCCCCGCCCATCCCCTCCGTATGCCGATGACATCGGCACCGTCGTCGATTGCGCGGTATACCACGGATTTGATGCACGGATTCAGACCCGGAACGTCTCCCCCGCCAGTGAGTATGCCTATTCTCATTTCGTCTTCTCCCTTGATCGCTCTGTGCAGTGCGTGACGCCTCCTTCGAGTCCGGACCGGCCGTCGAGCATCCGCGTCGCAAATGCGGGCTCGATCCATCCCCGGAGGTCTTCCATCTTTGTATACGCTGTGAGGTCGAACTGGATCGGGGTGATCGACACGTACCGATGGCGTACGGCGACCTCGTCGGCATCATTCGATGTATCGGCCTGGATGAGATTCCCGGTGAGCCAGAAATACTCCTTGTTGTTCGGGTCGCGGCGGACATCGAAGGTGTCGTCCCACACCGCCTCCCCCTGCCGTGTCACCTTCACACCGCGGATCTTCTCCTCCGGGACAGGGGGGACGTTGACGTTGAGAAGCACCCCGTTCGGGAGCCCGTGCTCGAGCACGAGCCTCACGATGCGCCCCGCAAACCTTGCGGCGAAACTGAAGTCAGGCTTCTTGAATGTCGCAAGTGAGATCGCGACGGACGGGATGCCGAGGATTGTCCCTTCGGTTGCGGCCGAGACGGTCCCTGAATAGAGGATGCTGACCGCCGTGTTGGAGCCGTGGTTGATGCCCGACACGAGAATGGATGGCCGCCGCTTGAGGAGCGAGCGGACCGCGAGCTTCACCGCGTCTGCGGGCGTGCCGGTCACTGCATACCCGAAGAACACGCCGTCACGGTAGAACTTCGAGGCGCGCAGGGGAGTGTTCACGGTGATCGCGTGTCCGACGGCACTCTGCTGCCGGTCGGGAGCGACGACGACGATCTCTCCAATCTCTTTCAGCGATTGTGCCAGCGCATTTATCCCGCGCGAGCCAATCCCGTCGTCGTTTGAGATCAGAAGAAGCGGCTTCCGCCTCAACGGACGCCGTCCTCGAGAAACGGCGGTTGCTGTTCGGCCGCCCCCTCGCGTTGATACATGTGCGGTTTGACTCTTCAGAGTCTTGCTCCGGTGTGGACCAGCAGGAATCATAGTAATATACGAACGAATCGAAAGGGATTCAAACAAGCCGGGAATCAACGCGACGGGGTGCAGACAGAAAACCGAAGGAAGTACAAAGATCGAGAACCGCTTTCAGTAGCTCTCTTCTTCGGAGGGGAATCGTCCGTGCTTGAGGTCGTCGATGTACGAGCGCACGGCAACACGGACCGTGCCGGCGAGATCGGCGTAGCGGCGGACGAACTTCGGAGCCATGCCGCCGGGGAACTCATAGAGGCCGAGCATGTCGTAGAGGACAAGCACCTGCCCGTCGCAATTCGGGCCCCCACCGATGCCGATTGTGGGAACGGTCACCTCCGAGGTGACTCTCTTCGCAAGTGACGCGGGTATCTTCTCGAGCACGATCGAGAAAATTCCCGCCTCCTCAAGCGCGTGAGCGCTCTTCAGGAGCCATTCGGCTTCCCTCTCGCCTGTTGCACGCACACCGTAGCCGCCGAACTTGTGGACAGACTGCGGCGTCAGTCCGAGGTGCCCCATCACGGGGATCCCGACATCGGCAAGGCGGCGCACCGTCTCAACGATCGGCAACCCTCCCTCAAGCTTCACCCCCTCTGCACCCGTTTCCTTCAACACACGGCCGCAGTTGCGCACCGCTTCATCGATGTTCACCTGGTAGCTCAGGAACGGCATATCGACGATGAGGAGAGAGCGGCTCACGCCGCGGCGGACAATCTTCGTGTGGTAGATCATCTCATCAAGCGTGACGAGGAGGGTCGTGGCCTGCCCCTGAACGACGTTGCCAAGGCTGTCGCCAACGAGAATGATGTCGATGCCTGCTTCGTCGAGAAGCTTCGCCATGAGGAAGTCATACGCGGTGAGCATGGCGACTTTCTCCCCGCGCTGCTTCATGTCACGGAGCGTTTGTGTCGTCACGTGCTGTTGTCTCAGAGACGATGGCATGTTCAGGCATGGATCAGCATTTTGTCGTCGACCCCGGCAAGCCTCTCGACGAGTTCGTCGCACTGCTCCGGGACCGAAAACCGAATTCCCCACTCATCTTCGAAGCCCCGCCGCACGGCGTCGGCGACCTCCGGGATGGTCACACTCCGGCCAAGCTCTGTCTCAATCTCAGTGCTTTTCGACTCGATCTCAGTCCGCATCCGCGACCGCTGCTCGTCGCCCGTCCGCACATAGTCGGGAAGCCGCCGATGCGCGGACCCGATGAGGATCGAGCCGTGCTGGAGGATGACCTGTGATGTGTTCCCATCGGGCATCTCGAACCGGCGCTGTGCGCTGCCGACAAGCTTCTTTCCGCCAACCTGGACTTCATGGAGCGCCGAGCTCGAGAAGCACATCACGGAAGAGGCCCTCCTGTAGGCGCCGCGGAAGTCCTCCTGCACCGACACCAGCTCCGCCGGAACCCCGAGAAACCGGAGGCCGCGAGCGAGCGACCGCGAGACGTCATTGTACACCTCAAGAATGGTCCGACGCTCCGTCCGCATCACGACGCTGTAGGTCAGCTCCTCAGCGTGAAAAACCGCGCGGCCGCCCGTGGGACGGCGCACGACGTCGATTCCGTCGGCGATGCAGCAATCCATGTCAATGCTGTCGGCGCGCTGATGACAACCGAGCGAAATCGCCCACGGTTCCCATGTGTAAAGGCGCAGCGTCGGAAGGATTTCCCCCTGCGAAAGGAGGTCGGCAAGGTGAAGGTCAACCGCCATGTTCTCGAGACCCGTCAGAGCGCGGGGCCCGAGAATCCACCATTCCATCCTTTAGATCTCCGGAGCGCCCTCTACGCGGCGGCGCCAGGGGATGATGCCACGACTGCTTGATCTCACAAACTCAACGATGTGGTCGACTTCGGGCACACCCTTGATTTCCTCCTCGATGTGCCGGACGCCGTCCGATACGTTGAATCCCGATTTGTAGAGGATCCTGTAAGCGTTTTCAATCGATGCGATGGTCTCAGGAGAAAAACCCCGCCGCCGGAGCCCTATCGTGTTAAGCTTCTCGAACGAGAGCGGTCTGCCCATGGCGAGGACATACGGGGGGACATCCTTCCCGGCACCCCATCCCCCGCCCATCATCGAGTGGCATCCGATACGGACGAACTGATGGATCGGAGACATGCCGCCGATGATGGCGTAGTCCTCGATGACCGTGTGCCCGCCCATCTGCACGGTGTTCGCGATGACGACGTTGTTACCGATGTGGCAATCGTGTGCGACGTGAGAATACGCCATGATGAGGCAGTCGTTCCCGATCCTCGTCACACCCGTCGCCGGTGTCGCACGGTGGAGCGTGCAGTATTCGCGCACCGTGGTCCTGTCACCAATTTCAAGGACCGTCGGCTCGTTCCTGTACTTCAGGTCCTGCGGAGGTGTCGCAAGGATCGCCCCCTGGTAGATCTTGCACTCTTTTCCGATCCGAGCGCCGCGGTCGATGCTGACACTCGCGGCGATCCAGGTCCCCTCGCCGATGGTGACGCCCTCTTCAATAACCGTGAACGGCCCGACGGTTACGCCGTCGGCAAGTTCCGCTTTAGGATTGACAATGGCCTGTGGGTGGACAAACGTGCTCATGATCCCAGTCAGTTTTTGTCAGGTTCGACACTCTTCTTCCCATCGCCCCCGTCGGGACCGGTCACGCGGTCCACGATCGCGGCCGAAAGCTCCGCCTCGCACACAAGCTGGCCGTCAACGTAGGCACGCCCGCGCATGACGGCGATCTTCGAACGGCGGCTCACCATCTCAAGTTCCATCACGAGCTGGTCGCCCGGGACGACGGTCTTGCGGAATTTCGCAGACGTAATGCTCGTGAAGAAGGCGAGTTTGCTCCGCGGATCGTCGGTGCCGTTGAGGAGGAGTATCCCGCCCGTCTGCGCCATCGCCTCGATGATGAGGACGCCCGGCATCACCGGCTGCCCCGGGAAGTGCCCTTCGAAGAAGGGTTCGTTGCCGGTCACGTTCTTCACACCGACGATCTTCTCATCGAGCTGGAAATTGACAATCTTGTCGACGAGGAGAAAGGGGTAGCGGTGCGGGAGGATCCGCTTGATGGCGTTGATGTCGAAGACCACTCCCCCCTTCCTCTCGAACTGGTACTTCTTCACCAACTTCTTCTGGAGGTAGAGCCGCCGGACCATCCGCACGAACTCAACGTTGCTCGCATGTCCCGGGCGGCCGGCAAGGATCTGCGCCTTGATCGGGGCGCCGATGAGTGCGAGGTCGCCAAGGAGGTCGAGGAGCTTGTGCCGCGCAGGTTCGTTCTTGTAGTGAAGCGGACGGTTGTTGAGAATGCCGTTCGCGCCTAACATGACCGACGCGCTGATGCCGAGGCGCTCCGCCCGCTCGACGAGCTCGTCCTTCGTGAGATCCTCGTCGATGATGACGATCGCATTATCGAGCGTCCCGCCGCGGATGAGCCCCTGGCCGGCAAGTGCTTCAACTTCGTGGAGGAAGCAGAACGTCCGCGCCGGGGCGAACTCCGTCACGAACTCCTTCTCGAGGGAGAAGAGCCCGGTGTGCTGGCTGCCCAGCGCCGGGTTGTGGTAGTCGATCATGACCGTGATCCGGAAGTCGTCCGTGGGAAGGGCAACGATGTCGACTTCCTTCTCCTCGTTGTGGTAGTGGATCGTCTGGTCAATGATGAGGTAGTCCTTCGGTGCATCCTGCTTCTCAATCCCGGCTCTGAGGAGCGCCTCGACGTACGGTTTCGAGCTCCCGTCGCCGACGGGAGGCTCATTGTTGTCAAGCTCGATGATGACGTTGTCGATCTCAAGTCCGGCAACGGCCGCAAGGACGTGCTCCACCGTGTGGACGCGCACGTCGCCGATACCGAGCGTCGTTCCACGCGACACATCGACGACATGGTCGGCAAGGGCGGGAATCTCGGGCTCACCGCCGAGGTCGATACGCCGGAAGCGAATCCCGAAATCGACCGGAGCCGGCTTGAACGTGATCGTGCACCGGTTGCCGGTGTGCAGGCCAATCCCGGAGTATGGCACCGGGCGCTTGATTGTCTGCTGCTGAACAAGCATGCAATCACCCCTTCTCGTTCGTGGGTTCAGGGCCGCGGGCGGCGAGCGCCTCTCTCAGGTTCTCGATCTCCCGCTGGAGCTGACGCAGCTGGGTCACGAGTTCCGGGAGCCGGCGAATGGCCCCTTCGATCCGGAGGGCCGTCATGTGTTCTTTGACCGGACTCCCGAAGTAGACTCTTCCGGGAGCGGTCAGGGACTTCGATACCCCCGACTGCGCTCCGATCGTCGTCCGGTCGGCCACCTCGATGTGGCCGACCAGCCCAACCTGTCCGGCAAGGATACAGTGTGCGCCGACCTTCGTGCTTCCCGCGATACCGGTTTGCGCCGCGATCACCGTGTCCTCCCCAACGACAACGTTGTGGGCAATCTGGATGAGGTTGTCGAGCTTCGCGCCGCGCTTGATGACGGTCTCGCCGACCGTCGCCCGGTCGATCGTGGTGTTCGCGCCGATTTCGACGTCGTCCTCGATCACAACGCCGCCGAGCTGCGGGATCTTCTTGTAGGAGCCGTCGGGTTTCGGGGCGAACCCGAACCCGTCGCTCCCGACGACGACACCCGGATGGAGGATTACGCGGCTCCCGATGCGGCATCCCTCGCGCACCGTGACGTTCGGATAGAGAAGGCTGTCATCCCCGACTGAAGAGCCATCACCGATCACTGTATTGTGGCAGATGGATGAGCGCGCCCCGACCGATGCGTGTTCGCCGATGACGACGTGGGCGCCGAGACGCGCGCCCGGTCCGATCTGTGCGGTCGGTGCGATGACGGCAGTCGGATGGATCCCCGGCGGGAGGGGATCCGGCCGGGGGACGAGCGCCTCAAGGGCGGTGAGGAAGCCGAGGTAGGGATCATCGACCCGGAGGTAGCTCATGCCCGGCCGCGGGGGTGCATCGAGCGTCCGGGCTACGATGACCGCGCTCGCCAGTGTAGCGTCGAGGAACCGTGCGTACTTCGGGTTCGAAAGAAAGGTGACGTCCCCCGGCCGTGCCTCCTCGATCTTCGCGGGACGGAGGATCTCCGTCTCCGGGTCGCCAGCGATGTCGCCGTTGAGAAGCTCTGCGAGTGCTCGGAGTTTCATGCCGGCGTCACTTCGAGGGTGGTGCTTTCAATGCAGCGAGGACCTTGTCGGTGAGGTCGTACTTGTCGTTGGAGAACAGGAGAAGCGCGTCGCCGCTCTTGTCGAGAATATAGTCGTAGCCGTTGTCTGCGGCGACCTTCTGGATTGCGTTGAAGACCTTGTCCTGGACCGGCTTCATGATCTCGTTTTGCTTCTGGAAGAGCTCGCCGTTGGGGCCGAACTTCTGGTTCCGGTAGTCGGAGATCTTCTTCTCGAGGTCCATGAGCTCCCGCTCCGCTTCCGCGCGGCGCGTGTCGCTCATGAGGAGCTTCTTCTTGTCATAATCGTTGAACTTCTGCTGCCATCCGTCCTGCGTCTTCTTCAGCTCGTTCTGCCAGTCGGCGACGAGCGCATCGAGCTGCTTCTGCGCATCCTGTGCCTCGGGAAGCTTCTGCATGATCGCCTCCGTGCTCACCCAGCCGATCTTCTGCTGGGCGGCGGCGTGCATTGCGAAGAATCCGAGCGCTGCAACGACGCATAGACCGCGCACTGTGTGTGATATCATGATGCGTCCCTCCGGGATCGAAAGGTCGTTATTGTCCGCGCTTCAGTCGATCGAGGACCTTGAACGTAAGATCGGACTTCTCGTCGGCGTAGAGGAGCACGAGCGCCTGCTCGGTCTTGTCGAACACGAAACTCACTCCCTCCTCCTTGGCGATCGACGCGATGGTCCTGAAGATCTTGTCCCGGACGGGACGCATCGTCCTCTCCTGCTCCTTCTGAAGTTCTCCGCCCTGCCCGAGTTTCTGGTCGCGGAACTCCTGTACCTTCTGCTGTTCCTGCACGAGCTTCTGCTCCTCGGCGGCCTTCGCCGCATCGGTCATCGTCCCCTGCTTCTTCCGGTAAGCGTCGTACTTGTCCTGCAGCTCTTTCCCCATCTTCTCGATCTGGCCCTGCCAGCCGCGGACGAGTGAGTCCAGCTTCTTCTGGGCCTCAACCGCCTCCGGGTACTGCTGGAGGATGACGTCAGAGCTTACATACCCGAGCTTAAGCGTCGTTGATTTCTGCGCCGCCGAGGGGGTTGTGACGAGAGCCGCGCAGGCAAGAATGAAAAGAGTCACTCCAAGGAATTGTTTCACGGTAATCCTCATCGTTTGTAGTGAACGGAACAACAACACACACTTAATAGCCGCGGCCGAACTGGAAGTGGAGTTTCCACCCGGACGGCGGACCGCCGGGAACCACGCCGTCGAAACCGTAACCGTAATCGAAGCCGACGAGACCGATCGGGACGATCATGAGTCGCGCACCGACACCCGCCGATCGCCTCAGGTCGAAAAGAGAGGTATGCGACCAGCTGTCCCATACGTTCCCGGCCTCGGCGAATGCAAGAAGGTAGATCGGGATCGGGTTCTGCGACACATTGAGACGGAGCTCCGCCGTGTACTTCGCCATTGCACGACCGCCGATCGGCGTCCCGCTCGCGTCCACCGGTCCGATGACGCGGTCATCGTAGCCGCGGAGCGGTGTCGTCGCGATGTACCCGAGCCCCGTTCCGCCCATAAAGTAACGGTCCGGCCACTGCACGTAGAGCTCGTTCCCCCAACCGAAGATCGCGCCGAGCTGCGATCCCGTGTAGAGCGTGAACCGTTCCGAGAGGGGCGTGAACCAGTCGATGGATAACCCGTACTTCTGATAGTTGATATTGCCGGGGAGCAGGGGGCCGCCGGCGAGCTCGACGGAAAAGGCAAAGGAGGTGCCACGCGTCGTCATCGTCGGGTTGTCGATCGTGCTGCGAGATATGACCTGCGAAATGCTGTGCTGGGTCGTCTTCCCCACGTCGTAGCCGAGCGGGGCGGAGACAATGTCCATGTTCTTGAAGCCGATCGTCCAGTCGCCCCGGAAGTAGTAGTCCGGCCACCGGAAACGCCGTCCGACGTGGAGCGAGGTGCCGGTCTGGGAATAGTTGCCGTAGTAGCTCTGCCGCGTATCGTAGACGCTGAACCCGACGGTGGTCGGCGTGTCCATGAACCACGGCTCCGTGAACGAGAGGGACAGCGTCCGGAACCGGTTCGCCTCGCCGAACTGCCAGTCGAGGCCGAGGACCTGTCCGCCGCCTCCGGAGAGCGGGTCGGTGAGCGAGAAGTTGTTGAACGTGAGGCCGATGGAGCCAATGAACTTGTATGCCGCGCTGTACCCGATCGACGCGTTGAACGTATCGCTTGACTTCTCCTCGACCTCGTACGTGAGGTTCACGGTGCTGTCGCCCGCGATCACGTAGTCCGGCTTCAGTTTCTCGGGGTTGAAGTAGTTGAGAACATTGAGCTGCCGGAGGCTTCGCACAATGTCCTGACGGCTGAAGTAGTCGCCTGGCACGGTGAAGAGCTCCCGGCGGATCACCTTGTCGTTCGTTTTCGTGTTCCCCCGGATGAAGACCTGTCCGACCCGGAACTGGTTCCGTTCCCCGACGCGGATGACGATGTCCATGCTGTCCGCACCGACGCGCTGCTCCTCGGGCTCGAGGTTAGCGAGCAGGTAGCCGGTGTCGAGGTAGAGCGAAAGCGCGTCGGTCTGCGTCTCATTCCCGCGGAGGTTCTGCTCGAACTTCTCGAGGTCGTAGACGTCGCCCGGGCGGAGACCGAGCCGCGCGGAGAGGACGGCGGAGGGATACTTGGTGTTCCCGATCCACTTGATGCTGCGGATGTAGTACTTCGGTCCCTCGTAGAGCGACATGTGGATCGTGAGCTTCGTCTTCATCGTGTCATAGGAGAGCGAATCGCCGAGAATCTCGGCGTCCCGGAAGCCGTTCTTCTGGTAGAACTTCACGACCTTTTCTTCGTCCTCCTTGAACTTCTTCGGGTCGAACTTCGCGCTCTTCCAGAACCTCCACCAGCGGTCCTCGAACGTATCGTCCATCTGGTCTTTCAGCTTGTCAGCCGTGAAGGCATGGTCGCCCGTGAACTCGATTTTCGAGACCTTCACCTCCTCGCCTTCCGCGATGTTGAAGACGAGGTCCACCCTGCCGCTTCCAAGCGGATCCCCGACCGTGTCGGTCGTCACGGTCGCGTTGAGGTATCCCTTCTCGGAATAGTCCTTGCGCATCGCCTCGGCGTTCTCATAGGCGGTCTGCGGGTTGACAACCTGTCCTTTGAGGATCGTGACCTTCTTCTTCAGGTCGTCGTCGCTGAACTCATGGTTCCCCTTGAACTCTACACGTTCGAGGCGGGGGTATTCCTTCACCTTGATGAGGAGGTAGATGCCGTTCCCGACCCGGTTCTCTATGACGAGCTCGACATCGGAGAATATCCGGAGGGCCCAGAGACGAGCGACGACCTGGCGGGTCCGGTCGCTCGGGATGGCGATCTCGTCACCGACATGGAGGCCGGAGTTCGCGATGATCGCGCCGGTCTCGGCGGTTTGGTTCCCCTCGACGGTGATGCTGAGGATCTTGTAGATCTCCGGCTTCTCAACCTGCGCAGACGCACGATGGATGCCGAAGAGGGTCGCAGCGAGGAGGAGCAGCGCACCGAGGGGCACTGTCCGCTTCATGGCCGCGCCGCGTGCGGCGATCGTTTCCTGGCGGCCATAACGGGATGCTCCCACTGCTGCACCGCTTCTTGAATACCTGATCATACGCTCCTGATGTTTGGCGTTGATGACCGGCCGGGGTCACGACGTCCTATGATGCGCTTGCGCTCCGACCTGCTCGCTGACAAGGCCGAATCGGCGCTCCCGCCGCTGGTAGTCGCTGATCGCTTTGTAGAGCTGCGCCCGCCGGAAATCGGGCCAGTATTGACGACTGATGTAGAGTTCGGCATACGCGATCTGATAGAGAAGAAAATTGCTGATACGGAGTTCTCCGCTTGTTCGGATGAGAAGGTCCGGGTCCGGCATCGACGACGTCGAGAGGTACCCCGCGAAGACCTCTTCGCTCACATCGTCGGACGGCAGCTTCCCCGCGCGCGCATCGCGGAGAAGGGCGCGTATGGCGGCGATGATATCCCAGCGGCCGCTGTAGCTGAGTGCAAGGTTGAGCGTCAGACCCGTATTGCCTCGGGTCTTTTGAATTGCGTCGCTCAACTCCGCCTGCACCTCCAGGGGAAGGGAAGTGATATCGCCGATAACCGTGAGGCGAACGTTGTTCCTCCGGAGGCGATCCGCTTCGTCGCGAAGGGCCTTGAGGAGGAGCCTCATGAGTGTGGACACTTCGTTTCTCGGGCGCTTCCAGTTCTCCGTGGAGAACGTGTAGAGCGTGAGGTATTTCACATTGAGGAGACCGCACGCCTCCACGATATCGCGGACGGAATTCACTCCCTCCCGGTGCCCGGCCGCCCTCGGGAGTCCACGCTCCTTCGCCCATCGGCCGTTGCCGTCCATGATGATCGCAATATGGCAGGGGATGTCGCCTTTTGATATCAGCCCTTCTCGGGCCTGCTGATCTTGGGGATCCGGCGGAATAGCGTTCATCCTTCCCGGTGATGGGTGCGCTCTCGGTCACATGTCTTCAATGAAATTCAATTTAACCGCACCCGCCGAAAAAGTCAAGGAAGCCGGAGACGGCGTCTGCTTGATTTTCAGGTGCAGTTTTCCTATATTTTTTGTCACGTTCATTGCTCTCCCGGAGAGAGACCGAAGGAGAGCTTTTTCTCTTTGTAGTCGGGGGAGTCCTGCAAGAGACATGACTCCGTTCATCATCAACATATCAAATCTCTCGCCGGGGACCCATTCGTATGCCCTCGAAGGCTCCCCCGCGGAGATCAACCTCGATGAGCAGTTCACACGGCTGATCCGTGTCAACGCCGATCTCGACAGGATCACACGCGGGTTTGCCTTGAGGGGAACCGCGCTTACTGCAGCGCACCTTTCGTGCGACCGTTGTCTTGGCGAATTCGACCTCGACCTTCAGACCACATTCACGCTCCTCTATTCTGTTGCGACGACCGGTGCAGAGGAGGAGGAGAAGGACGATTTGGCGACAGTGATCGCACCGGAGGCAAACATCATCGACTTCGGCGAGGATGTCCGGCAGGAGATCCTTCTCGCCGTCCCCCGGAAGCTCCTCTGCAAAGAGGAGTGCCGGGGACTGTGCCCCGTCTGCGGGCGGAACCTGAACAATGAACAGTGCTCATGCAAACGAGAAACGGTGGACCCGCGCTGGGCGCCCCTCGCTCGCCTGAGTGCACAGAAATAGATGCCATCGCACATCGTAGGAGGTTCGCGCCACTATGCCAAACCCGAAACGGCGGAGCTCGAAAACCCGCCGGGACAAGCGCCGCACGCATTACAAGGCCAACGCACCTTCCGTCGGGACCTGCCCAAACTGCCACGAGCCGAAACTCCGTCACCGGGCATGCCCGAACTGCGGCTATTACAACGGCCTTTCCATCGTGGTTCCGAAAGAGTCCTGACCGCCCCGTTCACAATCGCTGATGCCCGTGTCCTCTTCTCGTAGGTCCGGATCCTGATGCAGCGCCTGCGTATCATCGTGGATGCAATGGGGAGCGATCACGCCCCCAGGGTGGAGGTCGAGGGGGTGCTTGAGGCGCTGAGGGAGGGCCGGAACCGCTTTGAAATCATCCTTGTCGGTCAAAGAGTCGTGGTCGAGGAGCAGGTGCGAGCTCTCACGGGGGGTGGACTGCCGATGGGGCTCACTGTCGTCGATGCGCCGGAAGTGATCGAGATGAAGGACACTCCCATCGCCGCCCTGCGGACGAAGAGACACTCGTCGATCGTCATCGGGCTCGAGATGGTGAAACGCGGCGAGGGGTCGGCCTTCGTGAGCGCAGGAAACACCGGGGCAATGCTCGTCGCCTCAACTGTCATCCTCGGGAAACTCCAGGGGGTCAGCCGGCCGACGATAGGGGCCTTCTTCCCCACCGAGAAGGGAGTTTCCCTCATCGTTGATGCGGGGGCAAACATCGATTCGAAGCCGCGGCACCTCCTCGAGTTTGCCATCATGGGAAGCATCTACTATGCCGAAATGATGGGCGTGGAGAGACCCAGCGTCGGGCTCCTCAGCAACGGGGAGGAGAACGTCAAGGGGGACGAGCGGACACTGGAAGCGCACCAGCTCCTCGCGCAGAGCAAGCTTAACTTCATCGGCAACATTGAGGGACGCGATATTCTCCTGGGGACATCAGACATCATCGTCTGCGATGGCTTCGTCGGTAACGTCCTGCTCAAGTTCGGAGAAAGCGTCCTCTTCGTTCTCAAGAACCGGATCCGCCAGATCTCGTACAAGAACCTCTTCCACAAGCTCTCCATGGCACTCGCCTACGGCACTTTGAAAAAGGCGCTCCGCACCTTCGACTACCAGGAACACGGAGGCGTCCCACTCCTCGGCGTGAGAGGGATCTCTGTGATCGGTCACGGGCGCTCCTCTCCGAAGGCCATTAAGAACATGATCCTGAAGGCGGAGGAAGCCGCCGCGAAAAAGATCCCCGCATGCATTCAGAAGGCTCTTCTTGCAACCACGTAACTCTGAAAGATTCACAGGAGGGATACATGAGCAATCTCCGAGCAGCAATCACTGCCGTCGGGCACTACGCCCCCGAAAAGATCCTCTCCAACGCC
Source organism: Ignavibacteriales bacterium CG07_land_8_20_14_0_80_59_12 (assembly GCA_002779395.1). Taxonomy (GTDB): domain Bacteria; phylum Bacteroidota; class Ignavibacteria; order 0-14-0-80-59-12; family 0-14-0-80-59-12; genus 0-14-0-80-59-12. Next base: position 37,172 of record PEWR01000139.1, on the reverse strand, counting down.
GACCTTGAGAAGATGGTCGACACGAATGATGAATGGATCGTAACGCGCACGGGCATCCGCGAACGGCGGATCCTTGAGAATGGTGCGACGTCCGACATGGCTGCCGCGGCGGTCCGCGATCTCCTTGCAAACCGCGGCATTGGGCCAGACGAGATCGACCTCATCATCCTCACGACGGTGACGCCCGACATGTTCTTCCCGACAACGGCGGTCCTCGTGCAGGAGAAGATCGGCGCGAAGAACGCCTGGGGATTCGATATGACGGCCGCTTGCTCCGGCTTTCTCTTCGCACTGACCACAGGCGCGAAGTTCATCGAGACCGGCACACACAAGAAGGTGGTTGTCGTCGGTTCGGACAAGATGAGCTCCATTACCGACTACACCGACCGGGCGAACTGCATCCTCTTCGGAGACGCAGCCGGTGCCGTTCTCCTCGAGCCGAGCGACGACCCCGGCTACGGGATCATCGACCAGAGCCAATACTCCGACGGCTCTGGTGCCCCCTTCCTGTATATGCTCGGCGGCGGAAGTCTCAACCCGCCCACGCACGAGACCGTCGACAAGAAGATGCATTACATCTACCAAGATGGGAAGGCGGTCTTCAAGATCGCCGTCGTGAAGATGGCCGAGGCCGCCGCAGAAATCATGAAACGGAACAGGCTCACGTGTGATGACGTCGACTGGCTTGTGCCGCACCAGGCGAACCTCCGCATCATTAACGCCACGGCGCAGCGGATGGGGCTCGACCCGTCGAAGGTGATGATCAACATTGACAGGTACGGCAACACGACGACTGCCTCAATCCCCGTCTGCCTCTCCGAATGGTGGAAGGCGGGGAAACTGAAAAAGGGACATCGGGTCGTCATCTCTGTGTTTGGCGCGGGCTATACGTGGGGTGCCGCACTCATTCGGTGGTCGTTCTAAGCCATGCACTCCGCCCAGGAGGGGCTGAGTCGAAGAACAACGTCCAACAATAAATCGAACATCGGTACGGTCTTTCACACATGATCTTGATCCGTGTCAATCCGCGGCTTCTCTCGCGTCAATCCGCGGCTGCATCTCCCGGGTGTGTCGTTCTCAGGAAACCGTAATGTGTGCCACCGCTTTCATGTTCCCGGGACAGGGATCCCAGTATGTCGGCATGGGACGCGACCTCTACGAGTCGTCTCCCGCTGCACGCGCGGTCTTCCAGAACGCGGATGAAATCCTCGGCACGGACCTCTCTCGGGTCTGCTTTGAAGGACCCGAGGAGGCGCTCCGCCAGACGCGCTGCACGCAGCCGGCCATCTTCGTCCACAGTGTTGCACTCCTCACAGTCATGGGCGATGGAAGTGCTCCCGCGACGGACGGCGTCGCCTTCACGGCGGGGCATTCTCTCGGCGAGTATTCAGCGCTCGTTGCTTCCGGCGCGCTCAGCTTCGAAGAGGGGCTCGATCTCGTCCGTGTTCGGAGCGAGGCGATGCAGCAGGCCGGCGAAGAGAACCCGGGCGCGATGGCGGCAATCGTGGGGCTCAGCGACGAGGAAGTGGAATCGCTCTGTGCCGAAGCAGCGGCAGAAGGGATTGTTCAGCCAGCAAACTTCAACGCGCCGGGGCAGGTTGTCATCTCCGGGAGCATCCCCGGGGTGATGCGTGCCGTCGAGCTCGCGAAGTCACACGGGGCAAGGCTCGCAAAGGAGCTCTCGGTGAGCGGTGCCTTTCACTCGCCTCTCATGCTCCCTGCGCGTGATCCGCTCTGGACCGCGCTCTCAGGCGCAACAATCCGCGATGCGCGTATCCCGGTTGTGGCGAACGTGACAGCGCAGCCGGTGACTGATGCGGAAGAGATTCGCACGCTGCTCGACCGGCAGCTCGTAAGCCCAGTGTTGTGGTTGGGAAGCATGCAGAAAATGGTTGCTGAGGGAGTCACGACATTTGTCGAAATTGGACCGGGGAGGGTTCTCCAGGGGCTTCTCAAGCGGATCGCACCCGAAGCGACCGCTGTGGGGATCGATACACCTCACGATGTCGAGATGTTCATGAAGAGGGTCTCGTAGCCGATGGCGGTACGAGTCGAGGCCGACGGGACGATCTACGTAGACGACATGAAGGTCGATCCCGTTCTCCTCACGGACGGATACAACGGATCGAAAGGTCCGCATCTCTGCCGCGGAAGATGTTGCGTGGACGGCGTGTGGGTCGAACTGAGAGAGCGCGACGCCATACTCGCCGCGAAAGAACTGATCAGCCGCCACATGGACGAGACGCAGCCGAGGGCACCTTCGGCCTGGTTCGGGCCGGAAGAGGAGGACAAAGATTTCGCCTCGGGACGCTGCGCGGGGACGGAGAGCTTCAACGGGAAATGCGTGTTCCTGATGAAGGACGGGCGGTGTGTCCTTCAGCATGCCGCCGTGGGCGAGGGGATGGAGCCGTTTGCACTGAAGCCGTTCTACTGCGCCCTGTTTCCGCTTGTCATCACCGAGCGGACCCTTACCTACGACGACGCGCACGCGGGGAGCAACGAGTGCTGCACCCTCTCGCCCGCCTGCGAACGTCCGGCGGTTGAAGCGTGGAAGAGGGAATTCATCCGGGCGATCGGCGAAGAGAACTATCGCGAGCTTCTATCCATCATACATCAGCGCACTGAGAGGAGGTAAGAGGAATGGCGGTATCACCGGAACCCCTTGTGAACCAGGTAGCCCTCGTCACCGGCGGGGCGCGAGGCATCGGTCGTGCTATTGCGCTTGCACTCGCCGAGGCGGGTGCGGACGTTGCGATCAGCGACCTCGTGACCGGTGCCGACGCGGACGAGGTCGTCGAGAGGATCCAGGCGTTCGGCCGGCGGGGACGTGCGTTTGAGGCGGACGCGACCTCGTTCGCGGCATCCGCAGCGGTCGTCGACGAAGTCGTAAAGGATTTCGGCACGCTCTCAATCCTCGTGAACAACGCCGGTATCACGAAGGACAACCTCCTTCTCCGCATGACGGAGGAGGAATGGGATGCCGTCATCTCGGTGAATCTCAAGAGCGTTTTCAATTTCACAAAGGCCGCCATGCGCCCCATGATCTCACGCCGACAGGGACGGATCATCAGCATCGCCTCAATCGTCGGTGTGATGGGGAACGCGGGACAGGCAAACTACGCCGCCTCGAAGGCCGGCATCATCGGTTTCACAAAGTCCATGGCAAAGGAGCTCGCCTCACGGAACGTCCTCGTGAACGCGATCGCTCCCGGCTACGTCGAGACCGCGATGACGCGGAAGCTCAACGACGAGCAGCGGAACGCCCTCGTAGAAGCGATCCCCCTGCGGCGCACGTCGTCGCCGGAGGAGATCGCCTCCGTGGTCCGATTCCTCGCCGGACCCGACGCAAGTTACATCACGGGGCAGGTGATCCCCGTCGACGGCGGGCTCGGTATGTGAACGTGTTCGTTTCTCATTCGCCCACTATCCAATCATTCACTAAGGAGCCACAACAATGGCAGACATTGAAACAAAGGTGAGAGAAATCATCGTCAGCAAACTCGGCGTCGAGGAATCGCAGATCACGCCGGAAGCGTCCTTCACGAACGACCTCGGCGCGGACTCCCTCGACACCGTCGAGCTCGTGATGGAGTTTGAGAAGTCGTTCAACGTCCAGATCCCGGATGAGGATGCCGAGAAGATTGCGACGGTCGGCGATGCCATCAATTACCTGAAGGGGAAGCTCGGGGCGTAGAGCGTGTCCGTTTGCACTCTCACTATTCTGACTGGAGACACGCATGGATCCTAACCGGCGGCGCGTCGTCGTGACCGGAGTCGGGGCCGTCAGTCCCGTAGGCCTCACCGTGGAGGAGACGTGGCAGTCGCTCCTCGCGGGTGTCAGCGGTGCCGACACTATTACCTACTTCGACACGAGGAAACACGATACGAAGTTCGCCTGCGAGGTGAAGAAGTTCGACCCGCTGAAGTACCTGGACAGGAAGACGGTCCAGCGGATGGACCTCTTTACCCAGTTCGCCATGGCGGCCTCCGCCCAGGCGGTTGACGCTGCGGGGATCAAGGGAGGGGCGTTCGACGCGGAGCGGGCTGGGGTCATCTACGGCTCCGGCATCGGAGGGATGTGGACGTACCACCGGCAGCAGGAAACCATCTACCAGAACGGTGGAAGCCCGCAGCGCATCAGCCCATTCTTTGTTCCGATGATGATCTCTGACATCGCGGCGGGACAGATCTCAATGAGGTACCAGTTCAAAGGGCCCAACTACGCCACGACAGCGGCTTGCGCAACATCGGCAAACGCGATCGCCGACGCGATGATGCTGATCGAGCGCGGAGACGCCGACATCATGGTGGCAGGAGGCGCCGAGGCGGCGATTTGCCCGATGGGTGTGGGGGGGTTCAACGCCATGAAGGCCCTCTCGACGCGGAACGATGCGCCGAAGAAGGCAAGCCGTCCGTTCGATGCTCAGCGCGACGGCTTCGTCATCGGCGAGGGGGCGGCGACACTCATACTCGAGGAGCTGCATCACGCCCTTTCCCGCGGCGCGAAGATTCTCGCCAAGCTCGCCGGCATCGGACTTACCGCCGACGCGTACCATATCACACAGCCGGCACCCGGGGGCGAAGGCGCAGCGCGTGCGATGAAGCTCGCACTCAGGGATGCGGGGCTCGAGCCGGCCGACATCGACTACATCAACGCGCATGGGACCTCGACTCCGCCGAACGACAAGAACGAGACGGCCGCGATCAAGACCGCCTTCGGCGAGCACGCGCACAAGCTTCACGTGAGCTCGACAAAGTCGATGACCGGGCATCTCCTTGGTGCGGCCGGAGCGCTCGAGGCCGTCATCTCCATCCTCACGATTGTGCACAACGAGATGCCACCCACCATCAACTATGAATTCCCGGATCCGGAGTGCGACCTCAACTACGTCCCGAACACTCCGATCAAGAAGAATGTAGAAGCCGCAATGAGCAACGCCTTCGGCTTCGGAGGCCACAATGCGACCCTCATCTTCACTCGCTTCACGGAGTGACCCGTGACATGACGCGACGGCGTCGGTCACGTACCCTGATTTCGTATTGGTCGACGGCCGCGGAATTGCTACGCGGGTTGTTCCGCCCCCCGAGGCCCGACGTGCGCCGGGCTTCAGGGGTGTCGCCCCGGACCGGAGGGGCAAGAATCGACCTCAAACGGCTCGAATCCATCGTCGGCTGTCCCATTGGAGACCCGCAGCTTTTCATCGAGTCGCTCACTCATCGCTCGTACCTCCCGTTCGCAGGAGCAACCGCCGCCGCCTCGAATGAACGGCTTGAGTTTCTCGGCGACGCAATTCTGAACCTCACAGTCGCCGAACGCCTCTTCAGGAAGTTTCCAAATGCGGAGGAAGGGGATCTCACACGCGGGCGCGCACGCCTCGTGAATCGCAAGGCGCTCGGGGCCGCCGGACACAACCTCCACCTCGATGAGATGATCCTCGCAAGCGAAGGGGCGAAGGCATCGGTATCAAAGGGGTACGACTCGCTTATAGCCGACGCGTTCGAAGCGGTCATCGCCGCTGTCTACATCGACAGCGGGCCCAAAGCGGCAATTCGGTTCATCGCGCGAACGCTCCTTTCCGCTCTCCCGGACGATTTCCTCATCTCGAACGACGAGAACTACAAGAGCGTCCTTCTCGAGCTCGCCCAGGCGCACCGCCTTCCCCCTCTTTCCTATGCGGTCGTCCGCGAAGAAGGCCCGGACCATGACCGAAGGTTCACGGTCCAAGCACTCCTCGGAGACACACCTCTCGGAGTCGGTGAGGGGAAAAGCAAGAAGGAGGCGGAGCAGCGCGCCGCCGCCGATGCCCTTTTCCATCTGAGGGCAGAGGATTTCAATCTCTCTCTCTCCGACACGTCCACCCAAAGACCAGGATCCTCACATGCTTGAGCCTCTCATCTACGAGCGAAGCAGGCACGGGCGCCGCGGGGCAACCCTCCCGGCGCTCGATGTCCCCGAACAACCGGTCGATTCTCTCATCCCGCGAGGTGCGCTTCGCACTGAAGGCCCCCGGCTCCCGGAGGTGAGCGAGAACGAGGTCGTCCGGCATTTCATCAACCTCTCGTCGCTCAACTACCACCTCGACCGCGGCATCTACCCGCTCGGTTCCTGCACAATGAAGTACAACCCGAAGATGAACGAAGTGGCCGCCGCGATGCCCGGATTCCAACACCTTCATCCCCTCACGCCGGAATCGCATGTCCAGGGAGCCCTTCGGCTCATGTACGAACTCGGGGAGATGCTGAAGGAGATCAACGGCATGGCGGGCATCAGCCTGCAGCCGGCCGCGGGGGCGCACGGTGAGCTTACCGGACTCATGATGATCAGAAAGTACTTTGAGTCGCGCGGCGAGCAACGACACGTGATCCTCGTCCCCGATTCGGCGCACGGGACAAACCCGGCGAGCTCTGTCATCGGCGGTTTCACAACGGCGAGTGTGAAGTCGAACGCCGAGGGGACTATCGACCTCGATGACCTCAAGGCTCATCTCGCGAGCGACGTCGCGGCGATCATGCTCACGAATCCGAATACCCTCGGCATCTTCGAGCGCGACATCGTCGAGATCGAGAAGCTCCTGCACGGGAACGGATCACTCATGTACATGGACGGCGCGAACCTCAACGCCCTCCTCGGCATCACCCGTCCAGGCGACCACGGGTTCGACGTCATGCATATCAATCTTCACAAGACGTTTTCCACGCCGCACGGCGGCGGGGGACCCGGCGCGGGACCGGTCGCGGTCAACAGCCGCCTTGAGCCGTTCCTCCCCAGGCCTGTCATAGAGAAACACGGCGACCGGTACGTCATGAACTGGAACCGCCCGCTATCGATCGGAAAGGTGCAGACCTTCTTCGGCAACTTCGGTGTGATCGTGCGAGCCTACGCGTACATCCGGGCGAACGGCGCCAAAGGGCTGAGCGCCGTGAGCCGGGGCGCCATCCTCAATGCAAACTACCTTCTCAGCCGTCTCCGGGGTGCGTTTGAGCTCCCGTACGGGACTCAGCCGCTCCACGAATTCGTTCTTTCCGCGTCGCGGCAGAAGGAGAAGGGCGTTCGTGCCCTCGATATCGCGAAGCGTCTTCTTGACTACGGCGTCCACGCCCCGACGGCGTATTTTCCACTCATCGTCCATGAGGCCCTCATGATCGAGCCGACGGAGACGGAGACGAAAGAATCACTCGACTACTTCGCCCACGCGCTCCTTGAGATCGACAAGGAGATCGAGACAAACAAGGAGACCGTCCTCAATGCGCCGCACACGACTCCGGTGCGTCGGCTCGACGAAGTAAGGGCGGCGAAGCAGCTCAACGTGAAATATGTTCCCGGGGAGAGTTCAGGTGATTCAGGATCTGTTTGTTCCGCCGGACGACCGGATTCGTTCAGTCCTCGGTGATGCGAAAACCATCGCGTCGGTCGGATGTTCCGACAAGCCGCACCGCGACAGTCATGCCATTGCAGCCTACCTACAGCGCCACGGCTAGAGGATCATTCAGGTGAACCCAGCCGTCAGTGACCCTCCTGAGAATAGAGGGTCCATGCGATTCGCCTTCCGTGCCATCATCGTGTTTCTCGCCTGCACGGCCGGGCTGCTCCGCGCACAGAGCCCCCCTCCGGATTCACTCGCACCCGTCGTAGACACCGTCCTCGTGAGCGGCAACTCAACGACGGATTCGGACATCATCCTCCGGGAGATGTCTCTCCGCAAAGACTCCCTCATCACACCCGAGAAGGTCCGCTACGACCGCGACCGCATCTACAGCCTCCGGCTCTTCACGAAGGTCGATCTCGTCTACGATGGCGCAAGCCGCCGCACTCCTCTCCTCGTCATGGTGCGCGAACGATGGTACATCTTCCCCGTACCGATGTTCGGGTTTAGGGACAGGGACTGGAAAAAGCCGTACTACGGGCTCGGGTTCCTCCACGATAATTTCCGGGGGATGAACGAGAAGCTGTGGGCGGGGTTCTCGCTCGGGTACGATCCGTGGGCATCAATTGCCTACAAGAGTCCCTGGATCAGTCGGGAGCACAATCTCTTCTTTGAGACTGATATCTCGTGGTCGAAACCGAGAAACAGAAGTCTCCTTGCGCAGGGGAAAGGACCGAATTACGATCAGCTCCAAACGAATGCTTCGTTCCTCTTCGGGAAACGGCTTACTCTCTTTACCTCGCTGTGGAGTCGATTTGAGTACAACCGGCTCTCCGTCAATGAGACGAGGGCCGGGAGGACGGTCTCGCCGGACGGAGTCGACAACCTTGCAATGCTCTCGCTCGGGGCATCGTACGACACGCGGGACTTCAAGGAGTACGCCACTGACGGAACCTACCTCAACGGTGGACTATCGTACGGGAAGTTCTTTGAAGGAAAGAACGACTACGTCAGACTCCTGGCCGATGCCCGACGGTTTATTCGGTTCTCACCGGCGGCGAGCGTCGGCGTGCGCGCATTCGCCGAGATTACGGGGGGGAATGCGGTCCCCGCCTACAGGCATGTCTACTTTGGATACCTGGAGCGCATCAGAGGGTACTTCTACGATACGATCGAAGGGGAGAACATCTTCGGCAGCACAGTGGAGCTGCGCATCAAGCTCCTCCAGCCGGTATACATCCATGTGAGCGAGATCCCCGTACCGCAGTTCGATACGTGGCGTATCGCCGTTGACCTTGCCCTCTTCTCGGACGGCGGGACGGTCTGGTTCAGAAATGAGAACCCGCTCGACAAGAAGTTCTACGCCGGGTTCGGCGCGGGGATCCACGTTGAGCTTCCATATAGTTTCGTTGTTCGCTTCGACTACGCATTCAACCAGTCGCTCAAGGGACAGTTCATCTTCGACCTCAATGCGTCCATCTGAACATCTATCTTCCCTCTCTCCTCCGCCTTCATGCTCGGAGATTCGTCTCTACGTAGGACCTGAAGGGGGGTTCACTGACGCGGAGGTGCCGCTCCTCAAACAATCGGGGGCACATCTCGCTTCGCTCGGTGGGGCACGCCTTCGTACCGAAACCGCCGCCATTGCTGCAGCAGCCATCATGATGGACCGCCTCGCGCGATAGGCACCCCCCTTCCCCGTCGCCAACAAATCACTTGCGGGAGCCTCGCAAGACACACCGTACACCTGCGTGGCCCGGGGCAATTCACGAATCGCCCTCTGGCGTCACGTGCTGAAGCTCGGACTCTGCATCGAGGCAACCTGAACCGGGGGCCCCAGTGCTACCCAGTCCCGGAGGATGAAACCCTGAAGTAGTGTTCCAGCGAGAACCTCGTGCTCTTCGCGTAGAAGATGATCACTGAACCGAGGACCAGCAGTGCGTTCTCGCCGATCTTCCACAAGCCAATCCTGTCAGCCGTCGGGTCCCAGGTGAAGCAGCCGCAGGAGATGTCAAGTCCGCGGGCAAGCGCGCTAACAACTAACGCCGTGAAAACGACCAACATGACGAAGAGGAGCAGCGCGCTGCCGCGAATGAGGACCCCGGCGAGAATCCCGAGGCCGCAGAGCAGCTCAAGCCACGGAAGAACGGTCGCGATGACGAGGGCAACATCAAGTGAGACAAGCTTGTAGTTCAGGATGGACTGCGCAAAGGCCCCCGGGTCGGCAATCTTGTCGATGCTTGCGACAACAAACGTGATGCCGAGGGCGATCCTGACGATGAGAACGAGGAGCGAGATGAGGAGCCACCCGTCCGCCTCAGTCGTCGGTCTTTCCATCACTGGTGTGCGCTCCACTCGTTCCATCCTCCAATGTAGGTCTTCACATTCCTGAATCCGTCGTCCCTCAGTCGAGAGGCGAGCATCGAGGCTAGATCGCATCCCACACCACTACAGTAGGTAACAATGAGTGTGTCCCTTGAAATGCTCGCGAGCATATCCCGTTTGCTCTCGAACTCATCAAACGGGATGTTCACGGCTTCTTCGATGTGGCCGAACCGGAACTCAGCTTCGGGGCGGGCATCGATGAAGAGAGCCGCACGCGAATCCATGAGTCGTCGCGCCTCCTGGTAGGCAACCCAGGGAGAAGCGTTCTCATGAGCGGAGGTGGAGTGCCCAGCCACCTGGGGCGGCGGTGCGAACAACGCTCGCTTTGTGAAACCGGTGTAGGCGAAGCCCAGGATGATCGCGGCAATAACGAGCATTGCGGCTTCGCGCAGCGGCACACGAAAGGACAACACCATGCCTCCAGTTTTCCAGTGCAAGTTTACGGAAAACCGTTCATGTTGTCAAGTGGACAGCAAGACGGCACAGCGGAATCGGCACGGAGGGAGCGCTCCCTGTCGGGCGCACGACACAACATGGCCCGCTAAGGCGGGCCATGTTGCACGAGAAGACTCAGAATCAGAAGATACTACAGACAAGAATCACAATAATAACGGCGGAAACAGAAACAATGGAAGGCGAAACAATCTGGTAAGTCCAAATGTCCGTTAGGAATTGTTCAAAGGAGATGGCTTTGGACAACCCTGTGCCTGCGTACAGCAAGCCAATTAGAATGCGAAGAGCAGCGAAGATGATATCTTTGGCGTTCAATTAAATAGAGGTTCATCAAATACCACTACTTATTGTTGTGAACGATCCATACTTGTTTATCGGCAGAAGTCTGTCAACGCCGCTTGCAAGACCGCGCGTCCTCGCAAGCCTACGCTTGGCAGTGGTTCATCGTTTCACCGTTGGCAGCAAAGGAGAATGACATTTTAGTCAATGGTTTTGTGTTAATTGCCCAATCCCAATGGCGAATTGCTCGATATTGCGGTTAGCGCGACATGGAAGCCTACGCCTAAAAGCCAGACAGTCGTTACCAAAATGGCTGACTTAAATTTCTTGAAGCCGGTGGCGACAGAAATGCCGATAGTAAGGACCGCGATGTACCAGATATTGAAAACGTTGATGGCGTTAAGGAGCGTGAAAAGTGAAAGATTGGAGGCTCTATTCTTAAGGAAGAAATCAAGACCGACAATAGCTTGCAAGTCTGCAGGAGCATGAATAGAATAGACACCTTTTAAGTTGAGTATGATGACGTTTAGAAGCCCCGCCAATACCAAAATTGTTTCGGAGTGAACTACGAGCGAATAAACCGACTTGAACTTCAATTCATCTGGTGCACTCAACAATATTGATGCAAAGTAAAGTACGGCAGTAAGAACCAGCCACCGAAGGAGGAGCCCAATTGGTACGAATGCTACTTCAATGTATTTAAGACGTTCGACCATACTGATTGCTTGTCCCGCTTGTTCTTCACCCAACCGCTGTGCAAGGATTTGATAACTTAGTTGTTCTGAAAAAGGGATGAGCCTCCAAGCAGCGATAATGGAAAGAAATGAGATAAACAAAAAAGCGACAAGCCACTTGGGTTGTTCCCTCAAGTTCCTGAAAGCTTTAGGAGGACTACTAATGACCAGGAAAAGATTTTCGAAACTTACAACCATGAAAGCGCCTTCTTCCTATTCTCCTGATTCTCTTCTGAAACAATATCTATAAAAATCTCTTCAAGTGAAGAATATGTCTCCTGACTTACCTCGTCTTTAAGCTTCTTTCTTATGTCCTTTGTCTTGCTTTGGAAAACGATTTTCCCCTTGTTCATGATGGCTACCTCTTCACAAAGCTTCTCAACCATATCAAGATTATGGGAACTTAGAAAAATCGTTGTACCCTTTTCTTTCATCATCTTGAGCATATCCTTGATGTCTTTCGCAGACACAGGGTCAATTCCTTCCAATGGTTCATCGAGGATTAACAATTTGGGGTTGTGAATTGTTGCGGCAGCAAGGGAAACTTTCTTCTTCATGCCAGCTGAATAGGTTTCAATCCAGTCGTTGCGCTTTTCTTCAAGTTCGAAGAATTCCAACAGCTCATTGACACGTTTTTGAGTTTCGACCTTATCGATTTTGTACATTGTTGCGACAAATTCTAAGTATTCCTTCGCCGTAAGCTTCTCAATAAAGTGAGGCTTTTCGAGAATGAATCCGACATTCCGCTTGTACTTGTAATCATCTTCATCTATTTCCCCCCCGAGTATGAATATCTCACCAGAATCTCTGGGTATAATGCCAGCCATAATGTTTATCGTGGTTGATTTACCGGCCCCATTTGGACCGACAAAACCAAAGATGCACCCAGCTGGCACATTAAGGTCGAGATTCCATAGTGCAACAACATTTTTCTTGTATGTCTTCCTTAGTCTTTTGATCTCGATACAATTCATTCGCCACTCTCCGCTTCTTGCAACAACCAAAATTTCTTCTTGCTAAACATTAAAGCCCAGAAGCGGAGCGAAAGCCAGAACGCGCACACGGTGGTTCCTGTAAGTGCTACAACCGGCCCAAAGCCCCACATTTGGCATAAGAAAAAGATACCACTAGCAGTGGAAAGCAACATTGCAACCAAGAGTAGCCACAGTCCAGCGTGGCGTGATGGGTTACCAATCCAGAACCCAAGCAAGTTGTAGACTTCAATGAGGACTATGGGAAGATAAACAGAAAAAAGTAAACCTGAGAGGATGGTATCTGCAGTGAAGCGAAGGTAAACCCACGCGAACATAGAAATCCATAAATTAGAAAGTACCAGCGCACAAGTACTCGAGAGATTCTTGATGATAACAACTTCAATTGAGGATAAGGGAAATACAAGCATGGTGTTCATGTGCAGCCCATACCCAGTATAGAGAGCCCGAAAAATGGTTCCAAAAACCATCGTCACCATAAGAACAAAAGGTAGGCCAGCTCCCAAAGCAAAATTGGATGTCTTCTTGAAGAGTATGTCCGCCACGACTACGAACAGAGGAATTACAACAATACTCAACAACAGTTTTTCCTCTCGTACAAGAATTTTCAAATCAATACATATTAACTTAATCAATAACAATGCGCCTCCCAAAAGGCAACCGAATCTTGCTGATGAGAAAGACCATAAGACCACCTGCAAATAGAAACACCAACATATCAAAAGCGTAACCGATTGAACAATTTAGATTGCCTATGCATAAACATGACAAAGCGTCCCGAATCAACACCAGTAAAGGAGAGCCAGTAAAATACGGAAGAAATCTGGTATTTATGATAAGAGAAAAAAGAAGGATAGAGAAAAATGCGACAACTATACTTGCATTCACTTCGCCAAAACGAGCAAACAAGGTCTTAAGAAAAAGGAGTATAGTCAAGAATACCACAGACATCCATATGTACGCAATGGAATACACGAAAATGGCTCCAAACGCCATGACTAACTTTCCACCAATTAGAAAGTATGCAACAAACATTACCAGCGGAAGAGCATAAAGTATCCATCTATAATCCGTAATAAAAAGGAAGAGCCTCAATAGAAATACACCAAACCGACTAATTGGAAAGATTGAAAACGCGCCTCTTGCAAAAAAATTGCTTGGCTTCGATTTAGCGTTCGCCTGAAAAAACTCAAAAATGAACAAGCACCAGATACTAAGATCAATTAGTTGACTATTCTCAGGCAGTATTCTAACTTTCGCGGAAATCAGAGCGATACCAAGAACTAATGAAAGGGAAAAGGCTTCAAATAAGAGCAAGAACAAAGACAGGGCACGCCTTCCCTGTCGGAAAGAGATTATAAGGTTGGTTTTGCATATTATATCTGAATCCAACGGAGCACCTACATTGAGTCATAAGTTCCTTGCGAATCGAACTTCTCAGAAAATGGAGTGCATCCCACGTTTACACATGGGATGCACCCTTCAGGACATTAACATTGACCTAAAAACATTGGTCTATGATTGTCGCAATAGAGGCGACTCCCAACGCCGAGCACCCAAGGACTGCCCAGAAGGTTATAGGGGTAGATGCGCCTCCAAAGCATGCTACAGTGGCCACGCCCCCAGCAATTCCGGCGACGCATCCCAATACAGTACCGCCAACAGCGTAAGACAGTTGTCCTGCGCTAAGTTGATACGATTGCATCGTCTCGTTTCGCGCCACCCCCGATGACGCCACACTAGTCAAGACTAATGCCAGGGCCAAGATAACTAAAGCTACTTTCTTCATAGCATAATCCTCCTATCATTTTCGTCCGTTTAACCTTCTTGCCCGCCGGGCTCCGTCTGCTTTACTTGCGAAATTGGAAATAACATTCGTGGAGCCAGCCGAAATGTCATCTCCTCCTCCGCAGAAAGCAGACCGGCGAGCAAGATATTTGGTTGCACATCCGGACGTGACGTGCACCTGTCTTTGCGCGCAAACTCTCGGCATTTATCTGCGAAATACCAATGTTTCACCTTTCCATATTTTCAAAAAATTGTTCTGGCTCATCCTCAGTTTTCCTATTGCCGGATCGCGAATGTGAACAGTTCCATCTGAAGTAATGCTGTCGATTACTACAAAATGATCTCCACGCACAAACGCGATGAGGGGCTTTGCAGCCTTGTAGAAATCTTCCGGTGACAGCCTCCAACCCTCAGCACCGAGTGCCTCCTTCTCTGCCATATCCTTGAGAGATAGGATGCTGGATCCCTTCCTGGTCAGATGGACACTTTTTTCAATTTCAATCAAAGCCACGTGGATGTTGTAATGGTCAAATACCATCTTCAATGCTGCAGGACCACAGTCGTTGTACCTTTCTTGAATGACCACTCCGCTATCTCCAAGATACGTTGCTCCAGTTCGCCATGCCTCAAACTTCCGAAGCGCGGTTGGAGAATCCCAAATATAAATCATGCCAATTACAGCGGAAATGAATACAACAATTGATGCGAGTCCGGCTGCCGCTATAATTCTTCTCCGACCGCTAAATATTTCTTTCACTTTTTTATTTCCTTTGTTCTTGCGGCTTTTCTGAAAGAGAATCATCAAATATGGATTTCCAATTAGCGGCAGACATTTCACCAAATACTCTATGGATAACCACCATACTCTCGTTTACGAAAAACACTGCCGGAAGCGCTGAGATGCCGTATTCTCTCTTCACCTTATCATAACTTGCTAAAACGATGGGAAAAGGGAATGCATTTTCAGATGTAAATTTACTTGTCTCCTCTGGAGAACTCAAGGAAATGGCGATCATCTTGAAGTGTTGCGTAGAGTAGTATTCGCACAAGCTTTTGAATATCCCTAAAGTTCTCTGGCAATGAGGACATTCAACCTTGAAAAACATCAGAACTAACTTTGAGCCTTTGTAATCACTGATCGAGGATTGTCTACCGTCGGTCGCAACGAGCTTCAAGGAGGGAAGGGGCTTTCCCCAACGGGAAGGATTCGACATCTAACTTACTATGAAGATAAACCAGCAGTAAAAGCGGGACTGCAATGAAAACAACAAGAACAGCCGCCGCTGCCTTCTTCTTACCCGTAAATTTTGCTATCGGTGACCTCATCTCCATGTCCTTCAGAAACTAGTAGTTTCCACTACCGACTCCCGACCAGGATCGAACTTAGTTTCTTGGCAACCTGTCACTCTTTTGCGTTATAATAACTGCTATGAAAATACCATGGACACGTGGTTGGTTGCAATGTACGACTCGCGCTGCCAATTTTCATCCGGGGTGGTGAATCCCGGATTCATGACCGCTGATGTTACGCACCAAAGGGTTTTTTGTGTCAATGGCCATCATATTCCCCCAGGTGGGCCAAAAGTATTTCCCCACCTGCTGCACTTATGATTGATAGTATACGAAGTCCTTTGCCGCTTGTCAAGTAGCAGGCCAACGGCCCGCCATCGGCAGGGATATCGGTGGCAAGGTAGACGATGAAGCGCTTGGTGGTCATACGGTCAATCCTCGTCTGATGTAACTTGAAGTTTTTTTCTTTTCTGTACGACTGACCTTTGATAACGATCTGGTGGCTCGTGTGTGCAAGGCGCGCCAAGGCGGTCGAGGATGGCGTTGGCTCTTCACCGGATCGGGGAAGAGCCCTGGCCTGCCCGCCGATGGCGGGCCAGTCGGTGATTGCACGGTTGGACGTGAGAATGATGGATTTGGAACGGAAGCGTCCATCGACCAATCCGCCCAGGGCGGACGGCTGAGAGTTGGTCTGGTGGCCAGAGAAGCCGAAGTCGTCGACAAAAGAGGAGATCGACCTTGAGGAGCCGCTTCATCACGACAGGCAATTTGTTCTGGAGGTCTGCGCTGTCTTGGTCGGCAAAGAGCTGTTGGAAGCTGCCCGCCTGACCGGACGGGCAGGTAGAAGGCGACCGAGAACATCAATCGACAGGCCAACGGCCCGCCATCGGCAGGCAGGGAAGAAGACAACTTCGCCGCGCTCCATGAAGCGGCAGCTCGCCAGGCTCTTGATGCGCTTGGGGTTGATGGAGGGGTTGAAGGCGAAATCGAATGACTCGAGCGTCATCTCGCGGCCTTTGACCGGTCCGCCTGAGGCGGACGATTCTCCGGCTGATTCTCATCTCGAGCTCATCGGTGAGGAGCATGGAGAGGAACGAGAGCATACGAAAGGTTGTTGGCTTCTGCTTCTAGAGAAGCCGTGCCGGATCGATGAACAAGCCGTAGTGCTCGGCCATCTCACGGTAGCTCCGGAGAGAGCATGGGGAGAGTAGATGTCGGGACGTAAGACACCGGACTTCAGGTTATCTTTGCACGACGCGCTCTCTCTACGCCGCCGAAGAAAAAAGAACATCCGGATATGGGAGTTGACTCTAGCTCCTTGGTTTTGGGTGAATGTGAGTTCGACATACTTGAGCCGGCTGTGGGAGAGTGTGCCGATGAAGGCGTAGAACACACTTCGCCTGCCGATGGCGGGCCGTTGGCCTGCCGTCAGAGCCGATCACTCAGTATGGCTAAGAGACCGTAGTCGATCCGCCCATGGCGGACGGCAGGTCGAGCGTGCGGGATCGATCTCGATGTTGTGTGCGCGGATGAAGCGCTTGTAGGAGGTATAGCTAACCGTGCCCGTTAGGTCGTGC
This sequence comes from Ignavibacteriales bacterium CG07_land_8_20_14_0_80_59_12, assembly GCA_002779395.1. Lineage (GTDB taxonomy): Bacteria > Bacteroidota > Ignavibacteria > 0-14-0-80-59-12 > 0-14-0-80-59-12 > 0-14-0-80-59-12. Next base: position 20,310 of record PEWR01000139.1, on the reverse strand, counting down.
CGTTGGCCTGCCGATGGCGGGCCGTTGGCAAAGGACATCGAAGGCAGTCTTGACACTTGAGGGTGAGATCGCCCAGAGCTGACCAGCGCTGTGATCTCGGGGAGGTAGGGTTCTCTGAACTGTCTATAGCCTTGGGTGTTCTCTCCCCGCGTGCCATCTTTGATCGCCACGGAAAGCTCTCGACCTCCTGCCGCGGCGGAAGCAGTGCTTCTCTTGAGAGTCCCTTCTCTACCGCGATGCGAATGTAGCGACGAATGGTTTTGCGGTCATAGCCAAGCGTCCGAGCGATCTCCCTCTTTCTCAACCGAGCTTGGACTCGACGATGGTGAGCACTCCGTCGCGGAGGTCTTGCACAACGGACATGATGTCGTGTACGTTCTCACTGCGGCGGGCGACATCCTCCTGGTCGGAGAAGGAGCCAAGATTGATCCGCACATTGAGAGCCGCACTGAACGCCGCGGCGTAGAACATGAGGGCACTCACGCCGGCATCGCTGATTGAGTTGGTGTTTCCCTTCGAAGCGACTTCGCGGCTCAACTCCAGCCCTTCGCGGCACATCTCGAGGACTTCGTATGGTACGTCGGCTGCGACATGCATCGCCTTTTGAATTGCCTCGCCCCGGACCTGCTTTTCCGCATCGGTCTCCTTTGGCATCCCGTAGGCGCGCATCACCTCGTTGAATGCGTCAGTGTCCTCATCTGCAAGCTGGAGGAACTCTTCGCGGAGTGATTCTGCATGCGGGAGTATCTCGAGCATGTCGGCCTCCACGTCGGCATACTTCTTCTTCCCGATCGTGAGCCGGCACACCATCGCAACGAGGCCCGCGGCAAGCGCACCGCTGAGCGCAGCGACACTGCCGCCTCCCGGTGCAGGAGAGGAGGATGAGAGGTTCCCAAGAAACTCTTTGATCGATTGAGTTCGCATCATGGCCGTCGTCCCGTAGCGTGGAGTGAATCGCCGATGATTACTCCCCTTCTGACTCAAGGAGATATTCGATGATCTTCTTCTTCGGGTCAAACCTGCCGAGCTGGCTCAGGTTGAGGTTCTCAATAGCACCCTGAACAAGCTCTCCTTCGGTGAGGCCGGGATTGTTCTTCGCGTAGAACCTTCCCGCGATGAGGACCGCCTCCAGCGGGATGAGCCCCACTATCTCGCTCCCCGTCACCTTGCATCCGAGGGTCGCGGCCTCGTTCTTCACCTCCTCAAACACAACGTGGGGCGGTGTGATGTGGTAGTTCACAACATTCACTGAGACCTGCGATATCGCATGCGCCTCGAGCGGCACGCCCATCGCTTTAATGGCTTTGAGGCGCCCCGGAATCATGACCTTCTCCCCTCTAGCGTCAACGACAATCTTCGCCGATCCGTCCCTCATCGGCCTACCGCTCTCACGGATTCTCAAGGAGATCTCGTGCGCCACCTTCGCATCGTCCGTGTCAAGGTTCACGTTGTACGCGATGAGAAACTCGCGCGCCCCCGTCACTGTCGCACCGGAGCGCGGGTTGAACAACGCCGCGCCGAAATCGGGAGCCCAGTCAGGATCGCGCAGCTTCTCCTTCAGCCCTTCGTACTCGCCCTTCCTCACCGTGGCGAGGTTCCTGCGCTCCGGCCGCGTAGCGGCCTCCTCGTAAAGGTAAACCGGGATGTGAAGCTCTTCGGCCACGCGCTTGCCGTACCGTTTGGCGATCTCCACGCAATCGGTCATCGTGACGCCGCGGACGGGCACGAACGGCACAACGTCCGCCGCACCGATCCGGGGATGCTCCCCCTTGTGCCTCGTCATGTCGATCCGTTCCGCGGCGACCGCCGTCGCGCAGAACGCGACCTCGCCAACCATCTCAGGACTGCCGACGAACGTGACGACGACACGGTTGTAGTCAGGATTCGGATCGACGTCAAGAAGCATCACGCCAGGCGTGCTGCTGATCGCAGCAGCGATCGCGTCAATAATACCCCGGTCACGTCCCTCACTGAAATTGGGTACACATTCGACAATTCGTTCCATCTCAGTGGAATCCTTTCAACAGCGGAATTCGCCCGCGGGCGACAACACAGAGAAAAACTGAACCGCGGATTTACACGAAACAAGCCGCGGATTGACACGGATCAAGACTATGGTTGGAAGAGGACATGCGTTAGAACTCGAGAAGCACACCATTCTTCACAACGTGGGCGATGGGATTCCCGCCGAATTCATACGGCAGGGAGCGATATGACGAAGACTCGAGGATGATGATGTCCGCCCATTTGCCGACCTCAAGGCTCCCCCGCTCGCCGCTCAATCCGATGGCCGCCGCGGCGTTGAGCGTCGCCGCCGTGATCGCTTCCTCGGGTGTCATCTTCATCTGAGTGCAGGCGATTGTGATCATGAGAGGCATCGAGAACGACATGCACGATCCCGGGTTGTAGTCCGATGCGATGGCGACCACCGCGCCCGACTCGATCAGCTCGCGTGCAGGTGCGTAGCGTTGTGCGAGGAAAAACGAGACACCGGGAAGGAGAACCGCCGCCGTCTCGCTTTTGGCGAGAAGGCCGATCTCCTCTTTGCTGATGTACTCCAGGTGGTCAACTGAGGCCGCGCCAAAACGAGCGGCGTCCTCCACGGCGCCGGTCGCCGACAGCTCATCGGCGTGAAGCTTCAGGCCGAGGCCGTTGGAAGTTGCACTCTCGAATATCCTCACCGTCTCTTCGCGCGTGAAGTAGCCGGAGTCGCAGAACACATCGACAAACCGCGCGAGCCCCTTCCGTGCGATATATGGAATCATTTGCGATGTAATGAGCTCGATGTACCCGGTTCTGTCATCCGCGTACTCAGGCGGAAGCGCGTGCGCCCCAAGGAATGTGGATACAACCGTCACGAGATGCTCCGCGGAGAGATCATGCGCTGCCTGAAGCATCTTCAGCTCGTCTTCCTCGGTCAACCCGTATCCGCTCTTGATCTCGGCGGTCGTTGTGCCGTACCGGAGAAGTCGATCAAGCCGGTGCGAGGCAAGGCTTCGCAGCTTCTTCCGGTCCGTCCCCCGCGTTGCGCGGACCGTGTTGAGGATTCCACCTCCTCGCTCGGCGATCTGCTGGTACGTAAGCCCTTCACACCTGAGCGCGAACTCGTCTTCGCGGCTCCCGGCAAAAATGAGGTGCGTGTGCGGGTCAACGAACCCGGGCATGACAACCCTCCCCTCCGCGTCGAAGACTTCGACGTCGGGGGATGAGCGGTCGAACGATGGAGCATCTGCCGACCTCCCGACCCATGCGATTTTCCCCTCGTCGATGAGGAGCGCCCCGTCTTCAATGATACCGAGGTCGCGCATTTCCGCGCCGCGCTTCGTACGGGCACCATGTGCACTCACCGTGACAAGCTGGGATGCATTTCGGATGAGTAGTCTCACAGCAATGCCTATCACTGAGGCCAATCACTTTCCGACGACAAATCCACGCGAATACGCTGTGCTGTCCGTCACAAGCGTCAACGTGTAGAACCCTTGCGGCAGCCCGCCAAGAGTGACGCCGACCACATATTCGCCGCCTGACCGGAATCCGCCCGCTACCTCGCGGACGGAATTCCCGCCGGCATCCCGGACTTCGAGCCGCACTCTTCCCGGTGAGGAGACCTGATAGGCCGCCCTCAATATGTCCCGTCCCGTCGATACCGGCTCGGCGAGACCGTCGCGCACGTCAAACACCTTCGCGATCTTCGCCACACGAGGGACGAGGACAGCCACCGTATTCGACGGGCCGCTCTCATTCCCAAGTCGGTCAAGAGACGTTACACAGTAGGTGTAGCGGACCGCGTCGGGACGGCTCAGGTCGTCGAGGAAGCTCGTCTCCGTGCGGGGCGAAACCCACCGGATTGCCGACGCATCATCGCGACTTCTCTTCGTCCCGCCAAGCCGGTAGAGGACGAACCGCGATGCGATCTCCCCGTCTCCCGCCCGTTCCGGCGGCTGCCAGGTGAGCCGTACACTCGTGCCGTTTTCAACCCGCCCCGACAGGGCGAGCGGCGGTTGGGGAGGGACGCCGTCCTTCCACGGCATTGGGGGCATGAGAGAATAAAATGTGTACTCCCCGGCGATGACGCTGTCGCGGCAGACGTTCCGGTACCGGAAATACGACTGCCCCAGCCCGCCGAGGCTGCGGCTCGTATCAATGATCCTTCCGATCTCAGAGATCACCTCCGGACGGTACGCACCGATGCCGAGGTACGTATGCCGTCCGTACGCGTTCTTGATCCAGTCCGCGGCGAGGATACCGAAACGCGGGTTGTTCTCAAGCCCCCAGTAGATCTGCGGGGCGACGTAGTCGATGATCCCTTCCCTCATCCAGCGACGGGCATCCTGCGAAAGAAGTTCGTACCCCTGCCAGCCCGACGCGCCGGGAAGGTTGCGGTAGATGCCGATCGGCGCGGAGCCGACCTTCACCCAGGGCTTGATGCGGACGACGCTGTCGTGGACCGCACGTACGAACTTCGTGAGATTGTCGCGCCTCCACTCAGCAAGCTCCGCGCCGCCGCCGTATCGCGCGAACGTCGCTGAATCGTCAAACTCAAGGCCGGGATATCGAAGATAGTCGAAATGGACGGCATCGATGTCATAGCGCCGCACCATCTCAAGAACGACGTCCACAAGGTACGCGCGCGCTTCCGGCAGCCCCATGTCGAGCCAGTACTCAGTGCTTGCAACCCTCCCGTCCTTCGTCAGGTTCTTCCAGGTGCGAATCCACTCGGGATGACGGCGAACCACGTGGAGCGGCGTCGTCACGGCGAGGTCATTTGCGTCGGCCACCTTACACACATTCCACCAGGCATGGAACTCAAGCCCGTGCCGGTGCGCCTCGTCGACGGCGAACTGCAGGGGATCGTATCCGGGATCCTTGCCGAGCGTGCCCGTGAGGCACGCCGCCCAGGGCTCGTACTCAGAGGGATAAAGAAGGTCGCCACGTGCGCGCACTTGCATGATGACGGCGTTGAAGTGGTTCGACGCAAGCGTATCGTAGATTCCTGCAAGCAGGCGCCGCTGATCCGAGGGATTCGCCGCTCCCCCAGGCCAATCCGCGCCGAAGACCGTGGTGAGCCAGACAGCACGGAACTCCTGCTTGGGACAACGGACCTGTCCCGTTAGAGGGACGGGGAATGCGAGAAGAGTCAGGATCAGCGCGGACATGGAACGGGCGATGCGCCTGCGCCTTCGCATGACCAATTCACGGTTGAGCAGCATGGGGAAGGCTTCTATCCTTCTCAACGAAACAGTGTCCTGAGAAACTCAATACTTGAAATGATTTCCTGTTCACTGACGTCGTCAACGATGACCACGTCGCCGATCTTTCGGGGGAGCGCGAAGCGGACGTTGCCGCCGCGGTTCTTCTTGTCAAGCCGGAGCGGCTTCAGGATGTCCCGCATGCGGAGATGCGCCAGGTCGATCGTGAGCGGCAGCTTGCCGAGGAGCAACGTCACACGATCAAGGAGTGCGCTCTCCGCGGTTCCCCGGTTCACAGCGATCCACGTCTCGGCGGCGATGCCCGCAAGAACGGCCTCACCATGCCGGAGCTTCGAGTAGCGCGTTGCAGCTTCGAGGCCGTGTGCGATCGTGTGGCCGAGGTTCAGCACCATGCGCCGCCCCGATTCTCGCTCGTCGGCCTCAATGATCTCCGCCTTGGTACGGACGCAGCGCTGCGCGACCTCCAACATCTTCTCCGGCGACACAGCGAGGAGCGCATCGACGTTTTCTTCGACGAGCTCGAGGAGGCCTTCTTCAATCAACCCATACTTCACGACTTCACCGAGGCCGCTCACGACCTCGCGAGCGGGGAGCGTTGAGAGCGAACGGACGTCCGCACACACAAGGCGCGGCTGGTGGAAGGCGCCGACGAGGTTTTTCCCGAGCCGGTGGTCGATCCCGACCTTTCCGCCGACGGAGCTGTCGACCTGCGCGAGCAGCGTCGTTGGAACCTGGACGTACGGAAGCCCCCGCATGTAGGTGGCGGCAACGAAGCCGGCGAGATCCCCAATGACGCCGCCCCCGAGCGCGACGACGAACCAGTCGCGTCCCACCCCCTTTCTGAGCATCTCGGTCAGGATGGCGTTGAATCTTCGGAGTGACTTCTGGCTTTCGCCGGCAGGTGTGACAACGGTGACGGACCGGACGCCCGCCGCCTCAAGAGCCCGCCGGGTAGTAAGGAGATACAATCCGGCTACGTTCGAATCCGTGATGATAACAGCCGATGCCGGGAGCCCTGCGTCCACGGTGCGCTCGCCGAGCCGCGACAATTCTTCATCGCCGATGAAGACGGCGTACGTCCGTTCGCCAAGGCGGACCTCGATCGCCTTCGTCATCACCCAATCAGCCCCCGGATTCTGCGTGTAAGCTCATCGACTGTCAGGCCGATCCGCCTCCCGTCGGTCACAAGCACGAGATCCGCCTGGGCGTAGAAGGCTTCTCGCTCCGCGAGCATGGACTCGATCCTGCTCATCAGCTCAGCGTCCTCCATCGGAGCGCCGTCAACCCGCCGCAGGAGCGGCCTACCTGGTTTACAGCGGATGCGCTTGAAGATCTCGTCAGGACTGCTCTTGAGGTAGACAAGAAGACCTGTCGATTTCATAAGGTCGATGTTCTCCTGACGTGCGACCGTTCCTCCGCCGAGTGAGACGACGGTACGCCCAAGACCGCTGACTTCCCTGAGGACGGAGAGCTCCATCCGCCGGAATCCCTCTTCTCCGTCATCGGAGAAGATCGCGGTCACGCTCTTCTTCGCCACTGCCTCGATTTGCTCATCGAGGTCGACAAAGCCGTATCCGAAAACGTTGGCGAGGATCGGGCCGAGAGTGCTCTTGCCGCTCCCCATGAAGCCCGCGAGGTAGATGTTGGATGTTTCGCTACTCACCGCTCCCCCCCTGACCCAGAGACTGTCGAAGACGGATCCGTTTCGCCATGCCCGCGTTCATCACGGCAATTCCCCAGAGTACGATGAGGCTGCCGAGAACGTCGGAGAGCGATACCTGCTCACGGAGATAGAGCGCACCGACGGTGAACGAGACGACCGGGATGAGAAATCCGATCATGGAGAGGCGGACGGCGTCGACATGCCGGAGGAGCCACACGTAGCCAACGAATGCAGCGGCCGATGCAAAGACTCCAAGGTACAGAACGACGGCGAGGGCCTCAATGGAAAAGATACAGAGCGGGGAGCGATCAAACAACAGGCTGGTGATGAGGAGGGCAACGCCGCCGACAAAATCGATCACAATGACGAGGAGAAGCGGGTTGACCCGGCTGGCGAATTTCTTCACGAGGACAAGTGAGAGGGCGATGGCCACGGCGCTCAAGAAGATTGCCCCGTTTCCGGCGAGGCTCCCCGCCGCCGCTCCGTCGAGCACATCGAGGAAAATCACCGCGACGCCGGCGAATCCGGTCAGAAGCCCGAGGAGCTTCCCGGCTGAGAAATCCTCGGTGCGCAGCACACCCCAGGCGAAGATGGCCACGAAGAACGGGTTGGTCCCGTTGAGAACCGCGGCAACCCCGGATGTTGTGAACCGGATTCCCCAGAGAACGAGTCCGTACGGCAGCGCAATCCAGAGAAGGCCGATTCCAACAAGGAACCACCACGTCCGGGGAGCGCGCGGCGCACGGACTCGCTGATAGAGGGCAAAGGGGAGGAGAACCGCCACGGCCACGAAGTTCCGGAGGGCGCCAAGCATGAATGGAGCGATGCTCTTAAGCCCTTCGACATAGAGCGGAGTAACAAGACCCCACACAAGCGCGAGACCGAGAAACGCGACACGTACCGTGAGCCGGTTCGGCTTCATGTCATCAGTGGTGCGATGAGACACGATGGTGGAGAGCGCCGCCTGCCCCCTGCAACGGGCGGGAGGAGAGAGCGAATTAGAGGGCAATGCCAGCCGCGAGCACAAATGTGATCCCGTCGATATTGATGCGGGCATGCATAGCCGGGTAACGGTCCGAGCGGTCTTCGGTGTTGAACTCGGGATCCCGGAATTTCATCTCTCCCCGGAGGAAAAGCCGGTCGGTGATGAAGTAGTCCATGCCTCCAACCACATGGATGCCGTACGCCGTTGCCGACGAGCCGGCTTCCGCGATGCCGTTGGGGCCGCTGAAGACCCGCGCGCCGCGGTAGACTCCGCCTCCGCCTCCCATGAAGAGCCTGATTCGTTCGCTCTGCAGTGGAATCTGAAGGTAGGCCGTGAGCTCGACGGGGATGAACTGAAACCCTTCCCCCCCTGCAAGGTGACCCGTTGGGGGGTTCTTCCTGATGTATTCGGCTGAGATTCCGAGCGCCACATTCTGTCCTCCGACGTGGTATTCGACCGACACTCCGGCACCGAAGATGTCGTCGATCGTCTCGTAGCTCCCGCGGGAGGACTCGTTCGGAGAGTCGGGGAAGGGAAAAAACTTCGCAGTGGTCGTGTAGCTTCCGAAGGCCAGAACGTCGAACCCTCTGCCCAACCGTTCGTCCTGGGCGCGGAGAGTCACCGCACCTAGAACGATCAGGCACACAGCGCCCGCTCTCAGGAGCGCCGCCGGGAGACTACTCGCGGAAGAACTTGTCCCTGTCGTCGACAATGTCCGCCTTCTCTCTCACGTTCTCCAGCCACTTGCTGATGAACATGGACCGCCCTCCCTGGAGGAGTTGGTCGCGGAGAGAGGTCTTCTGTGCCGTGTACGCGGCCTCGTCAAACGTTGTTCGCGAGAGGAGCTTCGCAATGTAATACCCCCTGTCGCCGCGGATCGGGTTTGTCACCGCACCCGGCGCCGCGGTCATCAACGCGCCCACAAAGCGCTGATCGCGGCCCGTGATCCCCTCAACCGCCGACATCGGGGTAATTGTTCCCGTGCTGTCCGTACGGAGCCGCGAATCAAATGTCGGCACCGCTGCAAGGTCGGTCCCGCTTCCGAGGCGCTGACGGATTTGCCTCGCGTAGTCGGCTGCCCTCTCCATCTTCTTCTTAAAGAGAACGGCGCTCCGAACCTGTTCCTTGACCTCGTCGAACGGTTTGACACCTTCGTTTTTCACTTCCGTGATCTTGCACACGACCGTGGCGCCACGGATCGAGATCGGGTCGGTAACGAATCCCTCCTTCTCGTCGAAGGCGATGCGCGAGATCTCGAGATGCACGCCGATCCCCGGGATGACACCCTTCTTCGTAAAAGGAGGAGTCTCCCTCACCTGGAGTCCGAGTCCGCGCGCTTCCTTGTCGAAATCCCCCTTCCTCGCGATGTATGCGAAGTCAGACGCCCTCTGTGAGATGGCTTGGCGGGTCTGGCTGCTCAGGATGACCGGGAGATCGATATCGGCGATCTTGAATTCCGACCGGCTCCTGCCGGTCACCTTGATGATGTGGAGTCCGAACGGTGTCCGGACCGGCCTAATGAGCTCACCGAGTTTTCCCCGGAACGCCGCTTCCTCGAACGGCTTCACCATTCTCCCTTTGCCGAACCAACCGAGATCGCCGCCGTTCTGCGCGGAACCGGGGTCCTTCGAGTACTTCTTCGCAAGCTCAGCGAAATTCGCACCGCTCCGAAGCTGCGCGCGGACATCTCTTGCTTCCTTCTTGACCGCCTCGCTGTCAGGCCCGCCGAGCTGGAAGAGGATGTGACTCGCGCGGATGTACTCGTCTTTCCCGTCCCGCCTGTCGAGCAACTTCACGACGTGGTAGCCGTCGTAGTCGCTGAACGGTCCCACGATATCACCGTTTTTCGCGTTTGCAAGCGCCTTCTGCTTCGCCTGGCTCATGGATCCGATGTTCTGGTACACCTCGGAGACCGGTGCTTCGGAGTAAGTCTTGGCGAGCTCGAGGAAGTCGGCGCCGGACTTCGACTGCGTGAGGACCTTGTTCGCTTCGGTCAGCGCGTCAGCGGTATCCTGGGCGGAGGGGACTTCGGGGAACGTGACGATCTTCAGTCGCCGCGTCGCCTCCTGCTTGTAGTCGGCAACATGATCATCGTAGTACCGGCGAAGGTCGTCGTCAGTCACCTTCACGGAGGCATCGTCGAAGAGCTGCGCCGGAGTAAAGAAGACGTAGTCAGCCCTCAACTGTGTGTTCCGGTCGATAAAGGCCTGGCGGACCTCTCCCTCGGTAACAATGTGCGAAGCGGTGAGGCTGCTTTCAAGCTTCTGCTGGAGGCGCATGAGTCTGAGGTCCTGCTCGATCTGCACCCACTCGTTCTTGAACTGCGGATTGCTCAGTGCTTGGTCGTACGCGGCGCGGTTAAACTTCCCGGTGGAGTCGGTGAAGAGCCGCACGAGGTAGTCGGGAGGATTCGGGCCCTTGACCCAGTCAACGATCTCCTGGTCGGTGACCTTGATGCCGAGGCGGTCCGCCTGGCTCTCGATGAGAACCCGGTTCACAAGCATGTTCCAGACTTCCTCGCGGACCTGCGCCTCCTGCGCTGCGTCCACGTCCTTTCCTGTCTGCTGGCGAAGGGCGTCAACGCGCTGGCGAACGAGCTCGGAGAATTGCTGGTAGTGGATCTCCGTTCCTTCGACCGAGCCGATGACGTCACTACCACGTTGCTGCTGCTTGCGGCCGGTGATGTCCATGCCCCAGTCCAGGACGACGTAGATGATAAAGATAGCGGCAAAGGCGGCGAAGATACCCGCCATGTTGTCGCGCATTTTGGTCATGAGGGACATACGGATGATTCTCCCATTCTCCGATTGAGGTTCGCGTGCGCAGGGCCCACACCGTCACTCCGCGAGTCATCGCAAATGGTGTCCCGCGCCTGCAGAGCAGCGTAAATTTCAATATAGTTGAGGGTAACCAAAAATGCAATAAATTTGATTCTTTCGAGCGGTTCGGCTATATTATAAACTTTGGAATCTCTCTGCCCGAAGCGCAACTCTCATCGCCGACCGTCACGGAGGATTGTTCGTGAAAAAACATCGCGTCAAGATTATCCTCATCATCGCTGCTGTCTTTCTGTCCCTCTACTTCCTCTACCCGACCTATCAGAGCTACCGCTACAGTGGGAAGCTTGCGTCGCTTCACGGGCCCGACAGTCTCTCCTACTATGACTCTCACGAGAAGGAGATCAGGGACGCCCGCATGAAGCGGATCAAGCTGGGCCTCGACCTTCAGGGCGGGATGCGCGTTGTGCTCGAAGTCGATGTCGTGAAGCTCCTTGACAACCTTGCAAAGAACAAGGACGACGTGTTCAATGCGATCATGGCAGAGATCCGCCAGAAGGCGGCAACCTCGGACCAGCCCCTCTTCGACATCGTCCGCGCAGCGTTTGAGTCGCGCGGCGTGAGACTCAGCCGGTACTACGGTAGCCTCCGCGACAGCGACAGCGACATCCTGAGCCAGCTCGAGAAGGATGCGATGAGCGCGGTGGACCGCGGCATGGAGATCATCCGAAACCGCGTTGACCAGTACGGCGTCTCCGAGCCTTCGATCGCCAAACAGGGAGGCCGCCGGATCGTCGTCGAGCTTCCGGGTGTGAGCAAGGAGTCGGAGGTGCGTCAGCTTCTCCAGGGAACAGCGCTCCTTGAATTCAAGCTCGTCAAAGACTACGACGTGACCGCAAAGGTCTACGAAGCGATCGATGCGTACCTCGCGAAGCACGGGAGCGATACGACGTCCGCAGGGGTCGACACAACCGCCATCGCCGCCGCGACGGACACTACGAAACCCGCTGTGGATTCAGCATTTGCAGCCGTCCAGGATACGGCGGCAAAGGGCCATCCGTGGCTCAACCTCGTGCGCCCGCAACAGATCGGCGCCATGCTCGTGGGAATCGTCTCCGACGACAATCGCGCGCGCGTAAACCGCATCCTCGCTCGTCCTGACATCCAGCGGCTCATCCCGAACGACATGGAGTTCCTCTGGTCGGCGAAACCGAATCAGCGCATCGTCGGCGAGGGGAAGAAGTGGTTCGAGCTCTTCGCCGTGAGGAAGCAGGCCGAGCTTACAGGGGGCGTCGTCACGGATGCGCGCGCAACAATCGATCCGAACACGAACGGACCGATCGTCCTCATGTCAATGTCAAGTGAAGGGGCGCGGGAATGGTCCCGCATCACGGGGGCGAACGTCCACAAGCATGTTGCGATCGTCCTCGACAACGCCATCTTCTCCGCACCTGAAGTGCGCGGGAAAATCACCGGCGGAAGCTCACAGATTGAAGGGATGGACAACATCGAAGAGGCGCGCCTCCTCGAGATCGTCCTCAAAGCCGGCGCCCTCCCCGCCCCAGTGACCATCATCGAGCAGCGGACCGTCGGACCATCCCTCGGCGAGGACTCGATCCGCAAGGGGCTCACGGCCGCGGTTGTCGCGTTCATCGTCATCGTTCTCTTCATGATAACGTACTACCGGACCGGCGGCGCGGCGGCCGACTTCGCCCTTCTCTTCAACATCCTCTGGATCCTCGGCGTGCTTGCGGGCTTCGGCGCAACACTCACACTCCCGGGCATCGCCGGCATTGTTCTCACCATCGGTATGGCCGTGGACGCCAACGTGCTTATCTACGAGCGCATCCGCGAGGAGCTCGGGACCGGAAAGACGCTCCGGGCTGCCATTGATCCCGGCTACGCGAAGGCCTTTCCCGCCATCTTCGACTCGAACATCACGACCTTCTTCAGCGGCGTGGTCCTCTACGAGTTCGGAACCGGACCGATCCAGGGGTTTGCCCTCACGCTCATGATCGGCATCGTCGCCAGCATGTTCAGCGCCATCATCATCACACGCGTCCTGTTCGACGTCATGCTCGAGCGCGGCGCCTCAACGATCAACTACGGCTGAGGACTTCCACGAGAGAAGCATTCCACAGGAGATAGAATGAGATTTTTCAAGGAAACGCATATCGACTTCATGGGGAAACGGAAGGTCTGGTACACCGTTTCCATCATCGCGCTCCTCATCGGTCTGTCGGGTCTGCTCTTCAAGGGGTTCACATTCGGGATCGACTTCCTCGGCGGGACCGAGCTCATCGTCCAGTTCGACCGGCCGGTGGATGTCGGAAGAATCCGGAGCGCTCTCGACAGGAGCGGCATGTCAGGGCTCGAGATAAAGTCCTTTGGCTCGCCGCAAGACATGCTCATCCGAACCCCGATGCAGGTCGAGGGGACGAAGGTCGCCGACGCTATCAAGGCCGCGCTCACGGAGAACATTCCTGACACACCCTTCAAAGTGCTCCGGGAGGACAAGATCGGTCCGAAGATCGGTTCAGAGCTGCGTCGCGACGCTGTCTACGCGATCGGGGCGACGCTCATCATCATCATGATCTACGTCGGCTTCCGGTTCAAGTTCATCTACGGCGTCATGGGAGTCGTCGCGCTGTTCCACGACGTCCTCCTGACGCTCGGCTTCGTCGCAATGTTCAACGGTATCGGGCCGTACCTGAACCTCGAGTTCAGCATGAGCATGATGGCGGCGTTCCTCACGCTTATCGGATTCTCCATCAACGACACCGTCATCGTCTTCGATCGTATCCGCGAGAATTTGAAGGTCCACAAGACGGAATCGCTCGCGGAGGTGATAAACAAAAGCATCAACCAGACGCTGAGCCGGACCATCATCACCACCGGCACCGTCGTCATGGTGCTCGTCATCCTCTTCTTCTTCGGCGGCGAGGTGAACCGGGGATTCGCCTTCACCTTCCTCATCGGGTCGGTCTCGGGCACCTATTCTTCAATTTATGTTGCAAGCGCGCTCGTGCTCGACACGACGATACGCCGGAAACCAAAACTCAACGCACGACACGGTAGGTGATCATGGACATCATCACATCGGAAGAACGGGGCGTCGCACTCCTCACACTCCGCGGCAAGATCATGGGGGGACCCGACGCGGTGGCTCTCAACGAACACATCCACAAGCTCGTCGAACAGGGGGTGCGGCGCGCCGTCGTCGACCTTCGAGGGGTCGAAGCGATGAACAGCTCCGGCCTCGGGATGCTCATCGGCGGACTCACGACCATGCGCAACGTCGGAGGCGATCTTAAGCTTGCGAACGCTTCGGCGAAGATCCGCGAGCTGTTGAATGTGACAAAGCTTCTCACTATTTTTGAGCATTATGAGTCAAGCGAATCGGCAGTCTCGAGTTTCTCGTAATCACCGACCGCAGAGGCTGTCTCGACCCGATTGCTGCTCATTGCTGTAATCGGGTTTTTTGTCCGGGAAGACGGAGCCAACGTGCCTGTTGATATCATCATCGGTGCGCAATGGGGGGACGAGGGGAAGGGGAAGATCGTCGATCTCCTCAGCGAGGACGCCTCCATCGTCGCCCGCTACCAGGGGGGCGCAAACGCCGGCCACACCGTCATCTATCGGGGCGCGCAGTACGTCCTCCATCAGATCCCATCCGGAATCTTCCACCGCCGCATCCGCTGCATCATCGGGAACGGCGTTGTTGTCGATCCCGAGGCGCTCCTCCAGGAAGTCCGGAAGGTTGAATCGCTCCGCATCAACGTCCGGGGCAGGCTCTTCATCAGTCACCGCGCCCACCTCATCATGCCGTACCACAAGCTCCTCGACCTCCTCGCGGAAGAATCGGCAGACGGAGGGAGGCGAATTGGGACAACCGGGCGCGGCATCGGCCCTGCCTACACCGACAAGGTCGCCCGGTCGGGTATCCGGATTGTCGACCTCCTCAGCCCCGCGCGTTTGAAGGAAAAGCTGACGCACAACCTTTCCGAGAAGAACCGTCTCATCCGCCGCATCTACGGCAAGGAGGAGCTTGACGCCGACGCCATCGTTGCCGAGTACGTGAAATTCGACAAGCGCATCGATCCGTTCGTGACAGACACTTCACTCTTCCTTTCACGGGCGCTTCGCGAAGGAAAGGTTGTCATTGCGGAAGGGGCGCAGGGAGCTCTCCTCGACGTCGACCACGGGACATATCCGTTCGTCACATCTTCGAACCCCACCGCGGGGGGTGCGTGCACCGGACTCGGCATTCCCCCGACCTCCATCCGGACCGTTCTCGGCGTCGCGAAGGCGTACACGACGCGCGTCGGCGAGGGGCCGTTTCCGACGGAGGACCTTGGGACCGTCGGCGAAACACTGCGCCTCACGGGTGGCGAGTTCGGCGCCACGACAGGGCGCCCGCGGCGCTGCGGCTGGTACGATGCCTTCGCCATGCAGTACGTGATCCGGATCAACGGCATCGAGGGGCTGGCGATCACCAAGCTCGACGTGCTCGACCGGTTCGAGGAGATCCGCATCTGCACCGGTTACCGCACAAACGGGAAGACGTGGAAGTCGTTCCCCACAGAGCCCGAGGTCCTTTCACAGACGGTCCCGGTCTATGAGACGTTCCCCGGCTGGCGCGCCTCCACCCGCTCTGCGCGGTCGTATGGAGAACTTCCAAGGAACGCCCGAAGATACCTCCGCGCCTTAGCGGAGCTCTCGGGAGCAAGACTCTCATATGTGTCCGTCGGTCCCTCCAGAAGAGAGACAATCCACATCCTCCCATGACTTCTCAACGATCACACATGCCAGAGCGCGCTCACACTTCACTCTCCTGTGCGCGCTTCCTTCCCGGGTTGTTCACCGCCGCCTCTCTCGCCGCGTCCGCAGCGCAAGCGCAGGCACCCACGATCTCAGTTGTCTATCCACGGCTCAATGAACCGCTCTGGACGGCTCGGCCGCCGGCCTTTGTCATGGGGAAAGTGACACCGGTCGGCACCGTACTTCTTGTCAACGGCCTGAAAGCGGACGTCGACATCGACGGCGCATTTATCGGCGTGGCGCCGGTCTTGGAGCTTTCAGCCCCCCGTCCCGCCGAGTACAAGGGAAAGACCTATCCTGCCAACGGGTTCTTTGTCCTTGAGGCGAGGAAGGGAAGCACCGTGAAGGTCGATACTCTTTTCGTCCAGATCGCACCGCAGCTTACGGTGGGTCCGGTCGATCACCTGGGAGTCGACGGCTCCTACGATGGGAAACCCGGGAGTGCGGTGCTGTATGCGGGGAAGGATTTCGATGTGGAGTTCAAGGCGACGCCCGCCTGCAGAGCATCAGTCTGGATTCCCGGTCTCTTGAAGGAGACTGACGCACCCGAGTCGTTCACCGTGAAATCATTCTACTGGGGCGAGGGGGTGTTCGGCCCGGGGCCGCGCTCAACCGGCGACACGGTCCGCGGCATTTACCGCACGACGCTTCACGCCTCATCCCCCCTTCTCGCTCCCGCACCACTTCTCGTTCGACTCGTCCATCCGAAGCTCGGAGAGATTATCGATACACTCGCCGCGCGCGTGATGGTCCTCCCCGATTCCGTCTGCCGCGTCGTTGAATTCATAGACAGCATGACAATCACGCGCAACGAACCGGGAGGCGGATACGAGTTCTTCATTCCGCGGAGCGTGCGTGCCCGGTTCGGGGGGTCGCTGGGAGGATGGACACGGCTTGATCTCTCGCCAACCTTCTGCACGTGGGTCCCGTCATCAAGCGTGAAGGTGCTTCCTGCGGGAACGCCATCCCCGGCAGCATCCGTCGAGCTTGTCCGAACGTTCGACCATGCCGACCGGACGGACATCGTCGTTCCCATGCAGCTTCATGTCGCCTACACTGTGACCCAGACACTCGACCCGCAGGCCGTTCACCTGAGAATCTTCAACACGACGGCGAGCATTGACTGGATACG
>PEWR01000139.1:0-3699 GCA_002779395.1 Ignavibacteriales bacterium CG07_land_8_20_14_0_80_59_12 | reverse complement strand
CTTTCTCCTCCCTCGTCGACCGGATCACCTGGGAACAATCCTCCGAGGGGATCACGGACATTCACATCTACCTGAAGACTCCGCAGCAGTGGGGCTACCGCGTATCGTACGACGGAACGAACCTCCTCCTCAGTCTTCGGAAGCCTCCCGTTCTTTCGCGGAAGGGGAGACGCCCACTCTCCGGTCTCACGGTCGGACTCGACCCGGGACACAACCCCGAGCCGGGCGCTATCGGGCCAAGAGGAACAATGGAGAAGGATGTGAACCTCGCCATCTCGAGGCTTGTCGAGAGGGAACTCCGGGGACTTGGTGCAAAGGTCGTTTACCTCCACACGACAGATCCGCTGCCGCTCGGACGGCGTGCCGGGGTAGCGGATCGCCTGAACCCGAACATCCTCGTCAGCATCCACAACAATGCCGTCCCCGAGGGGGTTGATCCTCTTGCGAACAACGGAACGAGCACGTTCTACTACCACCCCCAGTCGCTCCGTCTTGCGGAGAACATCCAGGCGTCGGTACTGAAGGCGCTTCGCCTGCCGAACTTCGGACTCTACTGGGACAATCTCTACATGTGCCGCATCCATCAGATGCCGTCGGTCCTCGTGGAACCGGCGTTCCTCATGCTCCCCGAGCAGGAGCGCCTCCTCACTGATCCCCGGGCCCAGCTGCGTATTGCGCGGGCGATTGCAGGCGGGATCGCGGCGTTCGCCAGGGAGTCAATGCGGGGGTCCCGATGATCGCAGGGCGCACTCCACGCCCCTTGAGCCCGCGCTCGAAGAACATCAAGCTCGGGCTCCTCTCGGGTGCGATCCTCATCATGGTGGTCACCCTCTACTATTCCCAGCAGCTCGTCCGTGACCTGCAGCAGCATGAGAACCAGGTTGCTGCCCTCTACGCGCACTCGCTCGAGTACGTGGCATCGGAGCAGCAACTCTCGATTGACTACTCCTTCATCTTCGACCAGATCATCCGCTCCATCGATTTCCCGATGGTCCTCACCGATGCGGACAACAACCCTCTCCCGCCGTACTCGAAGACCACGCGGAACATCGCGATCGACACCAGCCTGACCGAGAATGAGCAGGAGGCCTTCCTTCGGGGGCTCATTGTATCGTACGATCGTACCTACCGGCCGCTTCGTGTGACGTTGCAGGATTCGATCGTACTCAACTATGTCCATTACGGCGAGTCCGCCCTTGTGACGCAGCTCAGGTGGCTCCCCTACCTCGAGTTCGGCATTGCGGGACTCTTCATCATCGTCGCGTACGTCGGCTTCTCCTACATCAAGCGGACAGAACAGAGCAACATCTGGGTCGGGATGGCAAAGGAAACCGCACATCAGCTGGGGACGCCTCTCTCGAGCCTCTCCGGTTGGATCGAGCTCCTCCGCGAACGGTTCGCCGCCGATGAGGGGTCACTGGTGACAATCGCCGAAGCCGAACGTGACCTCCAGCGCCTGCAAAAGGTCGCCACGCGCTTCTCGAAGATCGGCTCACAGCCGGAGCTCAAAGAGGAGCGGCTCAATGATGTGATCGCGGGGGTCGTCGCATATTTC
Source organism: Ignavibacteriales bacterium CG07_land_8_20_14_0_80_59_12 (assembly GCA_002779395.1). Classification (GTDB taxonomy): domain Bacteria; phylum Bacteroidota; class Ignavibacteria; order 0-14-0-80-59-12; family 0-14-0-80-59-12; genus 0-14-0-80-59-12. The sequence continues at coordinate 2,144 of PEWR01000139.1, read as the reverse complement.
CAGCGGCGCATCCCGCAGACCGGAAAGCAGGTGGAGCTCCGCCTCGATACCGACGGCATCTATACGGCGCGCATCAACCGGGAACTGTTCGAGTGGGTCCTTGAGAACCTTGTGAAGAACAGCCTCGATGCCATCACAACGGCAGAGGGGGTCGTCACGTTCGCCCTCACCAGGGACGGTGACGATATCATCATCGACGTGTCGGACACCGGCTGTGGGATCGATCCGCGCTACAAGCAGGACATCTTCCGCCCCGGCTTCAGCACGAAGAAAAGAGGCTGGGGGCTCGGCCTGAGCCTCGCCAGGAGAATCGTCGACCGGTACCACGGCGGGAAGCTCATTCTGAAGGAGACGAAGATAGGGAAAGGAACGACGTTCCGCATCCGGATCGCCGCCTGAAACACACGACTCACGATGCCGCGGGGGGCAGCATCTCCCTATGAGGGAACTCGACCATGCGGATTGCCGTCATCTCCGACATCCATGGCAACCTCGAAGCGCTGACCAAAGCACTGCGCCTCATCGAGACCCGACACATCGACCGTATCGTGTGTCTCGGGGACACGGTAGGCTACGGGCCTAACCCCAACGAGTGCCTCGATCGCGTCCGCGACGTCGCCTTCGCGTCACTCCTTGGCAACCACGACGCGGCGGCCCTTGACCTCTCCATCACCCGACACTTCAACGTCTACGCACGGGACGCCGCGGCATGGACAGCACGCGTTCTCTCCCCCGAAAACCAGGAGTACCTCAAGACGCTCCCCCTGAGCCTCGAAGACAACGGGGTCACCTTCGTTCACGCCACTCCCAAGAACCCGGGCGAGTGGCACTACATCTTTTCGCAGGCTGAAGCCGACCTCAACTTCTCCTCATTCGAGACGCCGGTCTGTTTCGTCGGCCACTCGCACACACCGCAAATCTTCTCCCGGAACCGCAGCCGGGGCCCGGTCCGTCGTGACGACCGCAACATCATCAACGTCGGGAGCGTCGGACAACCGAGGGACGGCGACCCGTCGCTCGCGTTCGGCATCTTCGACACCGACACGTGGACCTACGAGCAGGTCCGTGCTCCGTACGACATCGCGGCCGTCGCTGAGAAAATCATCCGCGCCGGCCTCCCCCGCTACCTCGCCGACCGGCTCTTCTACGGGCAGTGAGCCTGCTTCACTCCCGCGTAGGTCCCTCAGGCTCGGAGTAAGCTTCAACGTCAGTGCAAACGGTCCTCAACGTCACTAGCCGGCTTTCATGGACATTGTGAGCGGCCCTGAGGGCGCGAATCAGTCACCACTCAAAGAGATACGTCCAAGGAGCAGAGAGAGAAGTTTGATCAGAGGAAGAATGAGATAATGCCAGACCTGTCCTAAATAACAGATGAAAAGAGACCTCCAGGAGTCGTATCTTTGTTTGTGGACAAGAGAAGATAGACAAACAACCGGAGGTCATGATGCAATCAAAAGGTACATCACTCTTTGCGCAAATGCTACGGTATTTTGACCGAGTCGAGTTTGCCAAAGTTGTTCGGCAGTATAGAGGTGATAAAGCGATCAAAGGATCCACCACGTGGGATCAGTGTGTGAGCATGTTGTTTTGCCATCTTGCCAAAGCGCAATCACTGCGCGAGATTTGCGGTGGCTTAAAGAGTTGTCTGGGAAAGAATGTCCTCACATGCTGCCTCGCATTGAAGTCTACAATCAAGAACACGATCGAGTGATTGTGCTTCTGACCAATCATCTGGAGTTTGCCGCATCGACCATCTCAAGAATCTCATAGCCGTCCTAAGTAAAGTTTTCTAATTGAGTGAAAAGTTTTCCGTCACGAAAAACCACAGCAAAAAGGCACTTTTTGATCCAATTTATTTGGGACAGCAGTGAAATAGCATATTTTTCTAAACATTGTCGAAGGCTCCTCTTCTGGTAAATATCTTGAGGTATAACGACCAAGCTCACTGGCGGGGATGGAGCGTAGCGGAATCCCCGTCCAGTGCAGCGCCTGGTTAGGCGGTGCTTTGCCTTTGTTCATCTGTTGAGCAGGGACTTGATAGCATGCAAGAAACTCTCCGCAGCCTGAACCGCCCGCTCCGCTTGTGGCTGAGACAGATGTGCTGTGCCCCCATAATCCCCAACATTGCGTATTTCAAAAAGCCA
>PEWR01000113.1 GCA_002779395.1 Ignavibacteriales bacterium CG07_land_8_20_14_0_80_59_12 | reverse complement strand
AAGTCTCCGTCGGCGCGCTAAATCCGTCGTTGAAGGTGATCGCGCCGGTCCGCGAGTGGGAGTTCAAGTCGCGCGAGGAGGAGATCGAGTACGCGAAGGCGCATGGCATCCCGGTCGCGGCCACGGTGAAGAACCCCTACTCCATCGACGAAAACCTCTGGGGGATCGCGATCGAGTGCGGTGTGCTCGAGGACCCGATGGCGGAGCCGCCGGCGGACGCCTACCAGATCACGACCGCGCCGGAGGACGCTCCCGCGACGCCGGAATACATCGAGATTGAATTTGAAGCCGGCGTCCCGGTGGCACTCAACGGAGCGCAGATGAGCGGAGTTGAACTTGTCGAGAAGTTGAACGAAATTGCAGGAGCGTACGGTGTCGGACGCGTCGACCTCGTTGAGAACCGGTTGGTCGGCATCAAGTCGCGCGAGATCTACGAGGCCCCCGCGGCGACGGTCCTCCATTTCGCGCACACCGAGCTCGAGCGCCTCACGCTGGAGAAATCGGTCGCGCACTACAAGACCCTCATCGCGGAAGAGTACGCCTCGCTCATCTACAACGGTCTCTGGTTCAGTCCGCTCAAACAGGCGTTTGACGCGTTCGTGAACGAGACGCAGAAGAATGTCACCGGACTCGTGCGCGTGAAACTGTACAAGGGGACGGTGAGCGTGGTCGGGCGCACGTCGCCCTACTCGCTTTACGACAAGTCGCTTGCAACATACACGGTGGAAGATTCATTCGAGCACAAGGCGTCCGAAGGGTTCATCAAGATCTTTGGACTGCCGCTAAAAACCATCTCGCGCGTGCAGGAGTTAAACGCCGTGACAGAAGCGGGCGTGAAGCTGTGACACTCTGGGGCGGACGGTTCAAGGACCCGCTGTCGGAGATCGCCTTCCGGTTTTCCTCATCGCTCGATGTGGACAAGCGGCTCTTCCGCGAAGATATCGCGGGAAGCGTTGCACACGTCCACATGCTGGGTGCGCAGGGGATACTCACCGCCGACGAAGTGTCGGCTCTTGCCGGTGCCCTTGAGGCGGTCCGGAAGGATATTGAAAGCGGCGGCCTGAACCCGAAGGGGGCGGAGGATATTCACTCTTTTATCGAGGAGGAACTCCGCCGCCGGATTGGCGAGGTCGCCGGGAAGTTGCATACCGGGCGGAGCCGGAACGACCAGATTGCGCTTGATGAGAGGCTCTACATTCGCGCCGCCGTCCAGTCACTGACAGCGGCGCTGAAGCGCCTCCAACGCACACTGCTTGAGCAGGCGGAGCGCCATGCGGATACCATCCTCCCTGGTTTCACGCATCTCCAACACGCACAGCCGGTGCTCCTTGCCCACCATCTCCTTGCGTATGTTGAAATGCTTGCGAGGGATTCCTCACGTTTTGCAGACTGCCTCAGGCGGGCGAACCTCTCGCCGCTCGGGGCGGGGGCGGCTGCCGGGACGTCGTTCCTGCTGGACCGGAAGCGCGTTGCGGATGAGCTCGGCTTCGACGGGATTGTTGCGAACAGCATGGATGCGGTATCGGACCGCGACGCCCTCATCGAGTTTGTGAGCGATGCAGCAATTGCGATGGTCCACTTGAGCCGGCTTGCCGAAGAGCTCGTCCTCTGGAGTTCTTCGGAGTTCGGCTTCTGCGAGATCGCCGACGCGTTTACGACCGGCAGCAGCCTGATGCCGCAGAAGAAGAACCCGGACATGGCGGAGCTTATCCGTGGGAAGAGTTCTCGCGTGATCGGCGATCTGGTGGCACTTCTCACACTTCTCAAAGGGCTCCCGCTTGCCTACAACCGCGACCTTCAGGAGGACAAGCCGCCCCTTTTCGACGCGCACGACACGCTCGAGTCGTCGCTTCTCGTCTTGTCAGAGATGCTCGCACACGTGACGTTTGGGACGGAGAGGATGCGCAACGCGGCGAATGAAGGGTACACGACGGCGACCGACCTTGCTGAGTATCTTGTGCGGAAAGGGATGGCGTTCCGCGACGCTCACCGCGCTGCAGGTGAGATCGTCAGGTATGCAATTGAATCCAGGAAGCCGCTTTCGCAATTGACATTCGATGAGTTCCGCCGCTTTGCCCCGCTCGCCGAGTCCGATGTTCTCTCTGCTGTCGATGTGCCGCAGAGCATTCAGCAGAAGAAGTCCGCCGGCAGCACCTCACCTGCTGAAGTCCTTCGGCAAATCAGCTTCTGGAGATCACAACTGCAATAGCCAAACGCCTTGTAGGGGCGATGCGCGCTTTTCTCTGATACCACACCTTGGGCAGTGTCTCAGTTTGATTTTTCCAACAATCGCGCCAAATCCTCAATCGACCAAAGTTTCTTAGTAATTCCTGTGAACCCGCAGTAGTCGTGGTTCCTCCAACCTCATCTATCCCTCAACCAAGGTCCCAGCAACGCGAGCTCCGGTGAACATTGGTCTCGCTAATGCGAGAAAAACGTCAGCGTCAGCGTTAGGTACCACTCACGCACATAGTAAGGCACAGTCTCTGTGTAAGGCGCAATCTCTGAGAGCCTGTAGCTGAAGGCGTTCGGACCGTCACCGAATCTATACCCTGTCTCAAAGCCAATGCCGCGGTTCTGTCGCCAGCCTAATGAAAATACGTGACCGTTGAAAGGGACATACGAAGACGAAGTCCCCCCCCTGACTGATAGTATGTGAACAAACCAACGCCGACATATGCTTTCTTCGGCTTCAGTGGATAAATGCGGATGCTGCCCTGATAGCTGGACAGCCCTGGCACGAAAGGCAATAAAGTTCCAGGTCCACAACCTGCTACCGGTTGAGTGACAAATGAAACCCTGACAGTGTTTTTGTGTCGTAATTGCGCTTTGTTCTTTGACAAGGTAGATTGAGCTTGATTCTTGGCCGTTCCACGATCATGTGGAGGCATTGATGTTCAAGAGAGACGCGTTGCAGTTGCGTTGTCGGGTTCACGAGCTA
>PEWR01000100.1 GCA_002779395.1 Ignavibacteriales bacterium CG07_land_8_20_14_0_80_59_12 | reverse complement strand
ACAAAGTAGGGAGGGAGCGATGCGCTGGATGATCTTTATCCTGGCTGCGGCTTTTGCGGCCGGCGGCGGCTGCAGCTCAAACCAACCGCGGGGTGCTTCGAAGGCTGAGGCCTTCCTGATTACGATCGGAAGCGGCGGGGGGTTCACCGGGATGTCGAACGGGTACGTGATTCATTCCAGCGGAGCCGTCGAGCGCTGGTCCCGCCTGGCGGCAGGGAAGGACTCGATCCAGTCGGCGGGTGCGATCACGGAGGAAGAGGCCGTCCGGCTGAAAATGATCGCAGATTCCCTTGACTTCTTCCAGATTCCGCGGGGGGCTCCTGGAAATATGACATCCTTCGTGGAAATGGTGAACGACTCCTCGCGCCACGCAGTGCAATGGAGCGGCATGTATGACGACGCCCCGCCGGGCGTTTTTTCGCTCGTTCAGGCGATCCGCCGCACGGTGGAAAGGTTCGAGCCGGGTGAACGTTAGGAAGCTCACGACATGCAGGTCACCTCGCCGCCCGGTGCAGATTCTGCCACATGAATGCGGAAGCCTGGCCAGCCTGCTCTGTGCCGTGATGCTGGGCGTATCCGTCTGCACTGTGCGGTCCCAGGATGTGATGATGACGCCTTCGGCCGCGAGGGAGTACTTCGCCCACGCACTGAGTGCGTTCCCGGGTGACACCGTGTTGTTCCCGTTGAAATGCGGATTCGGTGCCGCGTTGGTTGCAGCCGCCGTGCATGGCTCCGATCTGGGAGCGGCCGCGCTCCGCAGTGGGAACCCTGCCCTCGCCGCACAGCGGACGTTCATAAGTCCATCCGGACACTTCAGGATCCTCTTTGATACTGAGGGAGTTGATGCGCCGGCGCTCACGGACGCAGATTGGAATGGCGTGCCGGACTACATCGATACTGTCGCTCTCAGCTTTGACCGGGCGTGGCGCGTGGAGATTGACTCACTCGGCTACATCGCGCCGCCCGCAAGCACCGCTGGAAGCCCGTACTACGACGTCCGGGTCCGCGACCTTGCGGGAACGATGTACGGGCAGACGCTCTTCGGCGATTCGCTTCGCGCGGGCGTCCCGAACCCGACGTACCGGACCTCCATCGAAGTTGACAACAACTACAGCGAGTGGAAGGGATTCCGCACCGTCGGCGTCGCAGCGTTGGAGGTGACGGCCGCCCACGAGTTTCACCATGCCATCCAGCTTGGCTCGTACGGGTTCTGGAGCGATGACATCTACTTCTACGAGCTCACTTCGACGTGGATGGAGGATGTCGTTTTCCCGGGGGTCAACGATTTCTTCAACTATCTTCCGAGCTTCTTCAGCCGTCCGGAGCTTCCGTTCACGGCTTCAAACGGGTACGCCGAGTATGGAAGGTGCGTCTTCGGGAAATTCATCGAGCAGCGCTTCGGGGCGGGCGTGATGCGCAGCGCGTGGGGGAACATCCCATCGGAGCGCCCGCTCAAGGCGCTCGGCGATGCGCTGAGCACCGTCGGCACAAGCTTCGTGCGTGAGATGACCGAGTTTTGGATCTGGAATCTGTTCACCGGGTACAGGGCACAGCCGGGCAGATACTATGCCGAAGCAGCCCTTTTCCCCCTTGTCAAGTTCGAGCACGCCAATCCGTTCGTTCCCCCGTCGGCGGTGATGCGCGGAACGGGGCAGCCCCTCTCCTCTCACTTCCTGAACTCGTTCAGCGGGAGCGACACGCTCTCAGTTGTCCTCTGCAACGTTGACGAGGCCGCCGCCGAGGCGGACCGTTACGCTGCACAGGAATTTGAACTCTCGCTGAAAGCGCCGGACGGCTCATCTGGTGTGGGGAACCTCTCTGTCTCGCTTACGTCCGGGGATCGGCGAGCGTGGTGGGACCGCTCCTTCGCGGGAGCGTCGCCGGCAGGGAGCCCTCTGGCTTCACCCTACCCCAACCCGTTTCATCCCGACGGGCACCGGACGGTTCTCATCCCGCTCCCCTCCACGTTCTCGGGGAACGTGGAGCTCAGCTTGTATGACGCGTCACTGGAGCTGGTTCTACGGAGATCGGTCTCCGCGGATGTTCGCAAAGGCCTTTATACCGGACTCAATGGCGTGGCCTGGGATGGAAAGGACGACAAGGGGAAGATCGTCTCGACCGGCGTGTACTGGTACATTGCTGAATCGGTGGGCGTGGTTCAGCGCGGCAAGATCGCGGTGGTGAGGTGAGCGTGGACGTCCGGTTCGAGGCGAGGGATGTAGCGAAGCGTTTCGGCAGACGGCTTGTGCTGCGAAGCGTCTCTTTCTCCGTTGAGGCCGGGGGAGTCGTTGTGGTGGCGGGTAGGAACGGGTCGGGGAAGTCAACTCTTTTGAAGATCCTTGTAGGCCTTCTTACACCATCGAGGGGGGATGTGGTCCTTGCAGTCGACGGACGGAAGATCCTTCCCGAGCGCCAGAGAAATTCCATCGGATTCGTGTCGCCGTACCTCCAGCTCTACGATGAGTTCACCGGTGTCGAGAACCTCGCACTTGCCGCATCGCTCCGCGGGATGCCGTTCGACACGAAGAGAGCGGACGAGCTGCTGAAGATGGTGGGGCTCGACTCACGGGGAAGCGATCCGGCAGCGGCGTATTCGTCGGGGATGAAGCAGCGATTGAAGTATGCCTTTGCCCTGATGCACCGCCCCCCGGTTCTCGTGCTTGACGAGCCGACGGCGAACCTTGATTCGGAAGGGATGGAACGAGTGAGGCAGATCATTGCCGCACAACGGGAAGCCGGTGTGGTAATCCTTGCGGCGAACGAACCCGAGGAGCGCGAATGGGGTGATTCCATCATCGATCTTGACCACCAGGACGCG
>PEWR01000069.1:11186-11776 GCA_002779395.1 Ignavibacteriales bacterium CG07_land_8_20_14_0_80_59_12 | reverse complement strand
GTACCTGTACCGCGACGGTTTGGGCTTCGTGTTCATGGACAACGAGTCGTATGAGCAGTTGCCGGTGGCGCAGGAGCTGCTCGGCGACGGCGCAAAGTTCCTCAAGGAAGGAGAGAAGGTCAACATCTCGTTCGACGGGACCGACATCGTTGGACTCGAACTCCCTATCGTCGTCGAGCTGAAGATCGTTGAGACGGTCCCGGGGGTGAAAGGCGACACTGCCACGGGAGGCACGAAGCCGGCCGTTGTCGAGACAGGTGCCTCCGTGAACGTTCCGCTCTTTCTGAACGAAGGAGACAAGATTCGCGTCGACACGCGGACCGGGCAATACCTCGAGCGGGCCAAGACCGAGTGACCGGCGGTCCCCGTCATTCGCATCGAACTTACCGAAAAGGGACAGGCATGGATCTTGCGTACTTGCGTCGCCTTATCAAGCTGGTGGATGAGAGCGGGGTAGTGGAGCTTGAGCTGGAGGAAGAGGGAACAAAGATCCGGATCACGAAGGCGAAGCAGAACGCATCTCCCTCGGCGATTGCCGCGCATGCTCCCACTGCTGAGACAGTCCATCTCATCCCCGTGTCTGCTCCTTC
>PEWR01000069.1:0-11108 GCA_002779395.1 Ignavibacteriales bacterium CG07_land_8_20_14_0_80_59_12 | reverse complement strand
GGGAACGTTCTACCGGGCGCCCTCCCCTGATGCAGAACCCTACGTGCAGGTCGGGCAGACGGTCCAGCGCGGACAGGTTCTCTGCATCGTGGAGGCGATGAAGCTCATGAATGAAATCGAGTCCGACGTCTCCGGCCGGATCTTGAAGATCCTCGTGGAGAACGCACAGCCGGTTGAATACAACCAGGTCCTCTTTCTCATCGAGACTGTCTGACCCCTTCCTCTCGTCCCGGGAGCCGCTGTTGTTCAATAAAATCCTCATCGCAAACCGTGGTGAAATCGCTCTCCGCGTCATCCGTGCCTGCCGCGAGCTCGGAGTCAAGACGGTGGCTGTCTATTCGGAGGCCGACCGCGACGCACTCCACGTGAAGTTTGCCGATGAGGCGGTCTGCATCGGACCTCCCCCGAGCCGAGAAAGCTACCTCAACATTCCCCGCATCATCGCAGCCGCCGAGATCACAAATGCCGACGCTATCCACCCGGGCTACGGTTTCCTCGCTGAGAACGCCCACTTTGCCGAGATATGTCTCAGCTCGGGGCTCCAGTTCATCGGTCCCCGCCCCGAGTCGATCGAGTCGATGGGAGACAAGTCCCTCGCGAAGGCGACGATGCGAAAAGCGGGTGTGTCCGTCATCCCGGGGAGCGACGGGAACGTCGCGGACGCTGCTGCCGCACGCCGGATCGTCGATGAGATCGGGTACCCGATCATGATCAAGGCGGCGGCGGGCGGCGGCGGTAAAGGGATGCGCGCGGTAACGTCCGCCGAGGAACTTGAGAGAGCGTACGAAATAGCGCGGTCGGAGGCCGGTTCGGCGTTCGGCAACCCGGACGTCTACATCGAGCGCCTCGTTGAACAGCCCCGCCACGTCGAGATCCAGGTCCTGGGCGACCGCCACGGGAATGTCATTCATCTCGGCGAACGTGACTGCACCATCCAGAGGCGCCACCAGAAGCTCATCGAGGAATCTCCGTCGCCTGTCGTGACGCACGAGCTTCGCGAGCAGATGGGAGCGGCGGCTGTCGCGGCGGCAAAGGCGGTGAACTACGAGGGGGCCGGCACGGTAGAGTTCCTCCTCGATGCGAACCGGCACTTCTACTTCATGGAGATGAACACGCGCATCCAGGTCGAGCACCCGGTGACAGAGATGGTCGCCGGACTCGATCTCATCCGAGCCCAGATCGAGGTTGCGGCGGGAGAGAAGCTCCAGAAGCGGAAGCTGAAGCCCCGCGGGCACGCCATCGAGTGCCGCATCAATGCGGAGGACCCGGCGAACAACTTCCGCCCGTCCCCCGGACGTCTCACGAGCTTCCATGTGCCTGGCGGTTACGGTGTCCGGGTCGACACTGCCGCCTATGTCGGCTACGAAATTCCCCCGTACTACGATTCTCTTCTTGCCAAGCTTATCGTGTGGGGGGAGACACGGGACGTCGCGATACGGAAGATGGTGGTCGCTCTCGACGAGTTCATAGTCGAAGGGGTCCATACGACTATCCCGTTCCATGAGAAGGTATTTCTGAACGAACGATTCCGAAGCGGGCTCTACGACACAAGCTTCGTCGATTCGCTCGACCACGAGGCGTGAGAAAGAGACAATCGCGGGTTATGACACACGCAGTCCACACAGAGTGCCACTACTGCAGAGGAGAGTGCCATGAACATCCCTGATCATCTCCGGTATACGAAGGACCACGAGTGGATCCGCGTCGAAGGCGAGTTCGGCATCGTCGGAATCACCGACTACGCACAGGGAGAGCTCGGCGACATCGTGTTCGTGGAGCTTCCCGGGAAGGGAGCATCGTTCGCCCAGGGGCAGAGCTTTGGAACCATCGAGGCGGTGAAGGCGGTCTCGGACATGTTCCTCCCCGTGACGGGTGAGATCGTCGACGTGAACGCGAACCTCGGCAACGCTCCGGAGCTTATCAACAAGGACCCGTACGGCGAGGGATGGATCGTGAAAGTCAAGATCTCGAATGCAGCCGACCTCGGAAATCTGTTCGACGCGGCCGGCTATGCCTCGCACGTCGGTCAGGCGCACTGAGGGAAGGAGCAGGTCGACCATGCCGTTTGTCCCGAACACCAGTGACGACGAGAAGGAGATGCTTGCTGCCATCGGGGTCTCCGATTTCGATGAGCTCCTCCGCGCGTTTCCGGAGAGTGTCCGCCTCAAGACACCTCTAAACCTGCCGGGTCCCCTGTCCGAGTTCGAGGTGTTGAGCGAGCTCCAGGAGATGAGCTCCGCGAACAGTTCCGCCGACAGGTGCGTGACGTTCCAGGGTGCGGGAGCGTACGATCATTTCATTCCTTCGGTTGTCCCGACCGTGATCGGCCGTTCGGAATTCGCCACGGCCTATACTCCGTTTCAGCCCGAGGTAAGCCAGGGGACGCTCCAGGCGATGTACGAGTACCAGTCGATGATTTGCGCCCTCACAGGGATGGATGTCGCCAATGCGTCGATGTACGACTGCGGGAGCGCGCTCGGAGAAGCATGCTTGCTCGCCGCTGCGCACACCGGGAGGCGGGAGATTCTGCTCGCGGGGAAGGTCAATCCGCTCTACGTGGAGATCATACGCACATACGGGGACGGGCAGGGACTGCAGGTTCATGCTGTCCCGCCCGAGGACGGCGGAGCCGGCACCGCGGCTGTGCAGGGGGCGCTGTCCGCGAACACCGCCGCCGTCGTGCTCCAGCAGCCGAACTTCTTCGGCATTATTGAAGAAGTCGGTGCGATTGCCGCGGCCGCGCACGCGGCGGGGACACTCGTCATCATGGCAGTCGATCCGATCTCCCTGGCAATCTTGAAGACGCCGGCGGAGCAGGGAGCGGACGTCGTCGTCGCGGAAGGACAGAGTCTCGGCATCCCGCTGAGCATGGGAGGTCCTTACCTCGGCGTCTTTGCCGCGAAGAAAGAACTCATCCGCCGCATGCCCGGCCGCATGTCGGGGATGACGAACGATGTTGACGGCCGCCGCGGATTTGTCATGGCGCTGCAGACGCGGGAGCAGCACATCCGTCGCGAGAAGGCGACGTCGAACATCTGTACGAACGAAGGACTGATGATGCTCGCCGCGACAGTGTATCTGTCTCTCATGGGTCCGATAGGATTGAAGGAGGTCGCCTCACTGTCTCTCCAGAAAAGCCACTACCTTGCGCGGCAGTTGTCCGCCCTGCCGGGATTCCGCGTGAAACACTCGCGCCCATTCTTCAAGGAGTTCCTCCTTGAGACGAAGATCCCCGCGTCGCAAATCATCGACCAGTGCAGCGAGAGGGGTATCCTCCCGGGTGTGGATGTGAGCTCTCTCGACCCGGCGGAGGAAGGGCTCCTCATCGCGGTCACCGAGAAGAGAACGCGAAGCGAGCTTGACAGATTTGTCGATGCATTGAGAGCCCTGTGAGAGACAGGGCTTTCCCGTTTACGAAAGTCGCATGGAGAGATCCGAACGAATCGTCATCCTCGACTTCGGCTCGCAGTACACGCAGTTGATCGCCCGCCGTGTGAGGGAACTCGGCGTCTACTCCGAGATCCAACCCTATTCCGTTTCGCTCGAAGAACTTGCCCGACTTCGCCCGTCGGGGATTATTCTCTCCGGGGGCCCGTCAAGTGTCTATGCACCTGACGCGCCGCTCGCGGATCGCGGCGTTTTCGAGCTCGGTGTCCCCATTTTGGGAATCTGCTACGGACTTCAACTCATCGCCTATCTCCTTGGCGGGGAAGTGGACCGTTCCGCACGGCATGAGTACGGAAGAGCCCAGCTCATCGTTGACGACGGAAGCGATCTCCTCGCAGGGATCGGGGAGTACGCATCGGTATGGATGAGTCATGGCGACGCGCTCACGAAAACTCCGCCGGGGTTCAGACGACTTGCTCACACGGCAAACTCCTCCGTGGCCGCGCTTCGGAACGAAGCGGGGACAGTCTACGGTGTTCAGTTCCATCCCGAGGTTGCACACACGCCCCGGGGGAAGGAGATCCTCTCAAACTTCCTCTTCAACGTGTGCCGCTGCAAGGGAGGCTGGAACGCGCGTTCGTTCGTTGAGACGACGCTCGAGGAGATCAGGCGGAAGGTTGCAGCGCAGGAGCACGTCGTCCTTGCGTTGAGCGGAGGAGTCGACTCAACTGTGGTCGCGGTGATTCTCCACGGCGCCCTCGGAGACCGTGTCCATGCAATCCATGTCGACAACGGCCTCATGCGCAAGGATGAAAGCGCGGGGGTCGTCTCCCTCTTTCGTGAGCATCTCGGGATGGAGATCGATTTCGTGGATGCGTCGGACATGTTTCTCGAGCGGCTCCGGGGAGTCGACGATCCGGAAGAAAAACGCCGCCGCATCGGCGAGACGTTCATCAGGGTGTTTGAATCGCGCGCCGCCCATTTTCCCAATGTTCGTTACCTTGCCCAGGGGACGCTTTATCCGGATGTCATCGAGTCTGTTTCCCAGAAAGGCCCGTCCGCAACAATCAAGACGCACCACAACGTGGGAGGGCTTCCGGAGAAAATGGACTTGAAGCTCATCGAGCCTCTCCGTGAGCTCTTCAAGGACGAAGTCCGCGGGATTGGCCGGGAGCTCGGCATACCCGAAAGAATGCTGCGTCGGCATCCGTTCCCAGGACCCGGACTCGCCGTGAGAGTTCTCGGTGAGGTAACGAAGGAGCGGCTTGAAACGCTCCGAGCCGCCGATGCGATCTTCACCGGGGAGCTCGATACGGAGGGACTCTACGACGAGGTGTGGCAGGCGTTTGCGGTACTGCTTCCCGTTCGCTCGGTGGGTGTAATGGGTGACGAGCGGACGTACAGCAACGTTGTCGCCCTCCGGGCTGTGACGAGCGTGGACGGCATGACCGCCGACTGGGCCCAGCTTCCGCCGGATTTCCTCGCGCAAGTCTCAAACCACATCATCAACGAGGTGCCGGCCGTGAACCGCGTGGTGTATGACATAAGCTCGAAACCTCCAGCGACCATCGAATGGGAATAGGGAAGGGATGCGACACCTCCGTCTCCTGATCCTCCTTTCCTTCCTTCCGGCAACGGCGTTTCCTCAGCAGATGATCTACTCTGCGGGGGCCGAGGAGGAATTCGCCGCCGGCCTCACTTTCTACTCCGAAGGGGAATTCGATTCCGCTGCCGTCGTATTTCACCGTCTCGGCATCGGTGCAGCGCACCATCGCCAGAGCGCCGCGCTCGTGATGGCGGCAAAGAGCTACCTTCAGACGGGGGACTTCGCGCATTCTGCCCTCGAAGTGGACCGCTTCCGTTCGCTTTTTCCCAGCTCGCGCTTCACTGCCGATGCTTTCTTTACGAGGGCTGCAGCGAAAGCTGCGGCGGGTCTCGTCCTCAGCGCTGTTGCAGACTGTGACAGCCTCTTCCGTTTCTCTCCACCTCCTGCGCTCCGATCCGCCGCCGACTCGCTTGCCTGGTTCCTGGGTTCGCGCAAAGAAGTCGTTGCTTCGGCGGACTCACTTCTCAATGCGCTGCGGGGTGTGAGCCTCCGGTCGATCATCGCTCTGAGGGCTTCCGAGGTTCTCATGAAGGACGGGGAGATCAGGCGGGCTCGATGGGCGATGGAGCATGCGCGCGCTGCCGACCTTCCCAAGTGGCTTGCCGCAGAGCACTCCCGTACCGCTGCGGAGTTGTCGGGGGCACATGTCTGCACGGTCGGAGTCCTTCTGCCGTTTTCCTCCGTGGACCGCTTCACGATCGGCGCGGCGAGGGAGATCCTTGAGGGGGCTCGTCTGGCCGTTGAGCTCCTGAGGGAACCGGGTGGCACGTTCGTTCACTTTGAAATAAAGGACACCCGCCGAGACCCCGACAGGGCGCTCCGCGAGCTGAGAAGTCTCGCGGGCGACCCGGATGTCCTCTTTGCCCTCGGCCCCATGTACAGCGATCAGGTGCTAGGTTTTGGCGCAGCCCACCTTGGTCTCCCGCTCCTCTCACCGACCGCCAACGAAGCCGGGATCGTTCATGGGGGAGGGGACGTCTTCCTCATGAACCCCGACGACAGCGTGAAGGTAGCTGCGATCGCCCAATTCGCGGCAAAGGTGATGCATGATTCGCTCATCGCGGTCGTACTTCCTTCGGTCGGCTCGCAGCGGCTTGCTGTCAGGGCGATGCGTCGCGCGAATGCGTTTGAGAAGAGCCTCGCGGAGGCACGAGGACGTGTCACCTCGACACAGAGGTTTGACCCCTCGTCCGGTGACCTCTCTTCGATTCTCAAACCGCTGCGAGTCGCTCTTAGGGCGAAGAAGGTGCAGGCGGTCTACGCCCCGCTTGAGGGGAGGGAGGAGATCGAAGTCCTCCTCTCGCAGCTTGCATACTTCGACGTGAAGACACAGCTCTACGGGAGCGATGAGTGGAACGACATCTCCGCACTCCTGCTCCAGAAGGGATACAGCAGCGGCGTGGTCTTCCCGACAGATACGTATCCGCGCGATTCAACAGAGCTCACGCAAGTCCGGGGACTGTACGAGTCCAAGACTCACAGGGCTTTCAGCCGCTTTGTCCTTTACGGCTATGATGCCATGAAGGTCGGACTCAGCGTGCTGAAGGCATCCGGGGGAGTGCGGAAGGAGTTCGCACGTGCCCTTCGGACACTCCCACCCGTGAAGGGAGTCCACAATGACATCTTTTTCGGGGGGACACAGGTGAACCAGGCAGTGCCGGTTCTCCAGTTCACGGGTGAGGATGTCATCAGAAGAGGAACATGGATTGTGGGGAGGAGCGATGGAACGGAGGCGTGGCGCTAAGGAGGTGGTCCGCGAGGCTGTGCAGTACCATGTGCCTCTGCGAGACTGGCCCGCGGACGACCGGCCGAGGGAGAAGCTGCTCCGTCTGGGAGCGGCCGGACTCTCCGACGCCGAGCTGATTGCGATCCTTATCGGGAGCGGGACCAGGCGCGCGACGGCCGTGGATGTTGCAAAGGAGCTCCTCCGCCGGCATGAATCGCTTCATCGGCTCGCGCGGCTCAGCGACCCGGAGCTCGAAAGGACACCGGGGATCGGGAGGGCGAGAGCTATGTCGCTTCTTGCGGCGTTCGAGATAGGGCGCCGTATCGAGCGGCCCGCCGCGGAGACGCGACCCGTCTTCTCCTCGCCCGAGGATGTCTCACGCTACATGATCCCGCGCCTCAGGGATCTTGTGAAGGAGGTCTTCCTTGTCCTCCTTCTCACGAGCGCCAACCGGCTCATCCGGGAGGTCACAATATCGGAGGGGAACCTCAACAGTAGCGTCGTTCATCCGCGCGAGGTTTTCAAGGCGGCGTTCGACGGGCTGGCTGCCGCCGTCATCCTTGTTCACAACCATCCGAGCGGGACACTTGAACCAAGCCCCGAGGACGCCGCCGTGACCCGTCAGATCGTGGAGGCAGGACGCATCGTGGGCATCCCGGTGCACGACCACATCATCATCGCGGGGAGCAACTTCATGAGCTTCGCGGAGCGTGGGCTTCTCGGCAGCGCATCGGCGGCGTAGGCCCGCGACGCGGCGAACAGCGCAGGGGCGGACCAGTCCGACTCCATCCCCACCCGGTCACGTGCGCACATGTGCTGTGCCAGAGTCCTGTTCGGCTCGAAACACGAGCCGCCTTCTCTTGATTTTCTGCTGGGCCGCAGGTATATTGATGCGAGGCTTTTTCCGCGTTCGTCCTTTTGACGTGTTCCCATGAAGAGGGAAGATAGATCGTAATGCGACTTTGTCATGCCGCGGGGCTTTTCCTTGTGTCGTTGGTTCTCTTCGGTTGCTCTCGCGAGCAGACTGAACTCGTCATTCGTCCTTCCCGTCAATTCTCGTTCTCCCTGCTTGATTCTTCCCAGATTGTCGTCGAAGTTGTTAACCTGCCGCGGCAGCCTGCCCTTTCGCTCCGCGATTCCATCATGTTCCAGGACCTCTCCATCTCAGAGCTCCTCGATGAAGCGCGCGGTCACTACGTCGCTGCGCTCGAGATGCAGGACAAGGGAGACTCTCTGAAGTCCGCGGACGAGTTCGAGAAATCCATCGAGATCCTCAACCAGGTGAGCTACTACCCCGATATCGAGTCGAACCAGGACTTCGACGACTTGAGCCGGAGCGTTATCGAGGACTACGAGAAGTATATTGCGAAAGTGAGCACCCTGGGTCCCGGCAGCTCGGTGTTCGCTCTGCGCGAGAAGCTGAGCCAGGTCCTCGATACGGTGACTGTCACGAATGTCTATCTGGCGAGGACTCCTGCTGGCACGCTGGTTCCCCTGGTCATGAATGATATCGTCGAGAAGACTATCGATTTTTTCAGCAACAGAGCACGTCGGATTGTCGAGCGGTGGATTTACAACTCGGGGAAGTACTTCCCGATTGTCAGACGAATTCTGAAGGAAGAGGGGGTCCCAGAGGAATTGTGCTACCTCGCGATGGTTGAGAGCGGGGTGAATCCAGTTGCCCGTTCGTGGGCGAAGGCGGTGGGCATGTGGCAATTCATCAAGGGGACCGGCAGACGCTACGGCCTCCAGGCAAACTGGGTGATTGACGAGCGGCGCGACTTCGAGAAGTCGACGCGAGCCGCCGCCCGGCACATGCGCGACCTCTATGCACGGTACAACGACTGGTACCTGGTCCTCTCGGCATACAACTGCGGCGAGGGCAACGTCGATCGTGCCATCCGAAGGGGAAAAGCGACCGATTTCTGGACGATCAGGCGGTACCTCCCCCGGGAGACACGAGGTTACGCCCCGCAATACATTGCCATTTCTCTCATGGAGATGGATCCGCAGGACTATCGCCTTGACTCCATCGAGGTGGCCGATTCGCTTTCATTTGAGACGGTCACTGTGGACGACTGTGTTAACCTGGAGGCGCTCGCCCGGTGCGCCAACACAGATGTTGAAACGCTTCGAGAGCTCAATCCTGAGCTCGTTCATTCGTTTACTCCACCGAACATGAAGGGATATGTCCTCCGGGTTCCCAGGGGTATGGCATCGAGATTTGCGGATGAGTATGCAAAGATTCCTGACACCGAAAAGAGAAACTTCGCCGCTCATACCGTTCGGCGAGGCGAGACCCTCAAGTCGATCGCCAAGCGCTACGGTGTGTCGATCGCTGCCCTGAAGGAGATCAACCAGCTCGGACGGCGGTCTTCCGTCCGCAGAGGCATGACGGTGGTGGTCCCTGTGTCTGGCTCTGGTGCTTCCTCGTTCGCCGACCTTGCAGAAGCGGGTCCGCAGGATGAAGCCCCGGCAAAGCCGGGGTCGGTGCTGAATCGGCCCGAACAGGGGAAGAGAGCCGTTGCCCACATCGTGAAGAAGGGGGAGACACTCGGACAGATTGCCGAGCAATACAGGGTCCGACTCACCGATCTGCGCAACTGGAACGGACTCTCGTACAGGAACCTCGTAAAGGCTGGACAGGAGTTGACCGTCTGGATCCCGATCTCTTCGAGGGTCGACATTGCCAAGGCCAGGGCCCCGGGGGTTGAGCCCCGGAAGGGAACATCTGGAGCCCAGCAACGTGATCCCGCCGGCAAGACGGCTGCGGCGGCCGGCGAGCGCGCTGCAGGAGGGACCCATGTCGTCAAGCGCGGCGAGTCGCTCATATCTATCGCCAAACAGTATGGAATCGGCGCAAGCATCCTGCGGGCTGCCAACAACCTCACCTCGGATCGGATTGATGCGGGTCAGAGGCTCACGATCCCTAGTTCGAAGCAGGGAGGCACGCCCGCGCAGGAAGAACGCCGGTCGGCTGCAGCAACCGAAGAGCAAAAGGGCACGCCGTCCCCCCCAGGGAAGGTCATCACGCACAAGGTGCTGCCAGGGGAGACGCTTGGGGAGATTGCCGTGGAGTACGGCGTGCGAGCCACCGATCTCCGCAGATGGAACGGCCTGAAAACCAATAGGATCCGCGCCGGACAGAGGCTCAAAATCTACCCGCAGAGTTCCTCCATAGAGGACCGTGCTGCACATGGCTGATCTTCTTCACCTCGCGAACATCGAACAAAGACTGAACACTGCATGAGCCTTCGGTTCTCTCTTGCGCGTTTCGCTCTCGCTGTTACGCTGAGCTCAACCCCCCTGATTGGCCAACAGGTTACCGACAACAAGGCGACGGATGTCGGCAACATCGGGCTCACCGTCACAAGCTTCGGGCGGATCGGGAACGGGTTCGTGGCGTCGTTCTGGCCTGCGCAGCCCTCGTGTGAGTTCCCCATCACACCGGTACGGTCTCGTATTGAGAACCTGTTCAATGGTGGTCTCTGGATCGGCGCCATCCGGGGGGGCCAGCTCGGGGTGACGACCGCCACCATTGACCGGAGCTTCGCTGTCCGTGAGTTCACACAGCAGCCGGGGCAGGGCCTCACCGAACGGAGCTCGCTTCCGGGCTCGCGGTACTACAGCCGCGGCGCCGTGAGCCACCAGGACTTCGTGGCCGACTTCACCGACTCCAACCTCGTGAACCCGCAGACGGGCGAGCGGCTCGTCGATCACCTGCCGCTCTACGTGGGTGTTCACCAGGAGACGTATGTCTGGAAGTTCTCGATCGCCGACTTTTTCGTTGTCCTGAACTACATGATCAAGAACGTCGGTGCGCTTCCCCTCGACAGCATGTACGTCGGGTACGTCACCGACTTCGTTGTACGGAACACGAACTACAGGCTCCCGACCGAAGGAACGCCCTTCTATCAGAACTCTGGTCTCGGGTACGTCGACTCGCTCCGCCTCGAGTACGCGTTCGACAACGCCGGCAACCCCTCGTACGACGGTGTCACAGACAACTATGCCGGACTGAAATTCCTGGGGAGTGATCCGCCGATTTCGACAATCCCGGACTCGCTCACGGCGAGGACATATTTCCAGGCATTTGGTTTCCGCCTCAGCACGGGCGACGCCGACCTCCAATCGCCGGCGAACGACCAGGCGCGGTATGAAAAGATGTCGACGCACTTCCCGACGAGTGGGCAGACCACCGCACAGAAGTTGGCCGACCTGAAGAAGCCTGGGAACCGGTACAGCCTTCTCTCGGTCGGACCGTTCCCGCACTTAAACCCGGGTGACTCTCTGACCATCGCATTTGCACTTGTCCTCGCCAAGAAATTCGGTGGAGATCCGCAGGCTGATGACACACCGTTGAGCAAGAAGACGTTTATCGAGAATGCA
>PEWR01000061.1 GCA_002779395.1 Ignavibacteriales bacterium CG07_land_8_20_14_0_80_59_12 | reverse complement strand
AGGCAAAGGCGACGATCGTCCTGCAGCACTCCGCAAATCCCCTCCAGTACGGTGTCGTCATTACGGACAAGGACGGGAGGATCAAGCGCTTCCTCGAGAAACCGTCCTGGGGGGAGGTCTTCAGCGACACAATCAATACCGGCATCTACATCTTAGAGCCCGAAGTCCTCGGGCTCGTCCCTCTGCGCGAGGAGTTCGACTTCAGCAAGGACCTCTTCCCGATCCTGCTCGAGCGTGACCTCGGGCTCTATGGGTATGCGGCGGAAGGGTACTGGCGGGACGTTGGGAACCTCAACGAGTACCAGGAAGCGCACTGGGACGCCCTCGCCGGCCACGTGAGAGTGAACATTGAGGGCAAGCGCGACAAGCTTCCGAACGGCACGCTCTACTATGGCCGCGGCTCAAAGGTTCGGACCGCCCCTGCGAACCTCCACGGGACGGTCGTCCTCGGTTCGGACGTTGAGGTTCACGACGGGGCACGCATCGCGAATTCGGTGATCGGAAGCAAGTGCGTCATCGGCCGCGGGGCGATCATCGAAAACTCGATCGTGTGGGATGGTGTGCACGTGGGCGACTATGCCGTCCTTTCATCCGATGTGGTTGGATTTCGCACGACAATAGGTGAAAGGGCCGAGATCGCCGAGAATGTCTTCGTGGGCGATGACTGCGCCGTCGGGGACGGCGCCCGGCTGGCCGCCAACATCAAGCTCTGGCCGGAGAAGGTGGTGGAAGAGAGGGCCGTCCTCTCCCGGAGCCTTGTGTGGGAGGACAAGTGGCTCCGCGAGCTTTTTACCAACGCTCGTGTGAGCGGCATCTCGAACATAGAGATGAACCCGGAGTTCGGCGCGAAGCTTGGTGCCGCATTCGGAGGGTCGATCGGTGCGGGGAAGACCATCGTGACCAGCCGAGACTCGGACACCGTATCGCGCATGATAAACAGGGCCCTCATCTGCGGTCTGATCTCGACGGGTGTGAACGTCATCGATCTGCGCACTGCCTCGATTCCGATGCTGCGGCATGAACTCAGGGCGGGGCGCGAGGCGGGAGGGCTCCATGTCCGGAAGTCGCCGTACGACCGGACGATGACCGATATCATCTTCTTCGACGCGCGCGGCGTTGACCTCTCCGCATCGAAGACAAAGGCGATCGAGCGCCTCTTCCTTGGAGAGGATTTCCTCCGCGCGACCTACGAAAACGTAGGCAACATCCTGTTCTCCGACCGCGTCAGGGAGAGCTACCGTGAGAAGTTCCTCTCCGCGCTGAACGTTGGTGCGATGGAGAAAGCGCATTTCCGGGTTGTCCTTGACTACTCCAACGGCATTGCGTCGACGATGATGCCGAACATCCTCGGTTCCCTCGGCTGCCAGGTGCTCGCTGTGAACGCGTACATCGACCCGCGGAAGTTGACACGGCCGAACGAGGAGGTCGACGCCGCCATCCGGGAGCTCTCGCATGTTGTAACTTCACTCCACTATGATGCCGGCTGGGTAATCGACGCTGGGGGGGAGAAGCTCACGGCGCTCGATGAGAAGGGATTCGTCATCGATTCGCAGCGCCTTCTGTCGCTTGTGACT
Source organism: Ignavibacteriales bacterium CG07_land_8_20_14_0_80_59_12 (assembly GCA_002779395.1). Lineage (GTDB taxonomy): Bacteria > Bacteroidota > Ignavibacteria > 0-14-0-80-59-12 > 0-14-0-80-59-12 > 0-14-0-80-59-12. Next base: position 68,753 of record PEWR01000061.1, on the reverse strand, counting down.
TGGCTGTACCTCGAGGCGAACCCGTCGGTGAAGAGAATTGCAGTGCCGGCGTCGGCTACGCTGGAGGTCGACCTCATCGCGCAGGAGAGGGGCGTGGAAGTCCTCCGCACGAAGGATAGTCACCTCTCGATGATGAAGGCGGCGCTTGATGAGGGCCTTCCATTCGTCGGCGGCACGCGCGGCGGGTTCATATTCAGCGACTTTCTCTTCGCCTCGGACGCGATGTTCGCCGTTGCGAAGATCATGGAGCTCATGGCGATCACGGGGACGAAGATCGGGGAGCTCAACGAGAAGACGCCGCGGCTCCACCGAGTGGCTCGGAACGTGCCCTGCCCATGGACCGCGCGTGGGGCCGTCATGCGCCGCATCATGGAGTACACGGAGAGCATGGAGCGCGACCTCATTGACGGCGTGAGAGTCCACCGGTCCGGCGAAGGGAACGTGCATTCGATTCTCCTCCTCCCGGACCCGACGCGGCCCGTCTTCACGATCATTGTTGAGGCATCTGATGCGCCCACGGCTGCAGCGTCGGCGGACGAATTTGAGGAACGCCTCCAGGCATGGAAGGAGCCCCCCTCGTGACCGGGGGCCCTTTCGTGCCGTTCGAAGAAAGGAGATCGGACTGTGAACGTTTCTGACCTGCTCAACGACGACCTCGTCGAGACCGGCCTGGCTGCGTCGTCAAAGGAGGACCTTATCGAGAAGATGATCGATCTCCTTGCGCATTCGAAAAATGTCGTCGACAAGGAGAAGGTCCGCGAGGCGATCTTAGAGCGTGAGCGGATCATGTCCACCGGTGTGGGAAACGGATTCGCGATCCCGCACGGCAAGTCGGACGGCGTGAGCGACCTCTGTGCAGCGTTTGCGACAACGGCGGAGCCTGTCGACTACCAATCGCTCGACGAGCAGCCCGTGAGGCTCGTCTTCATCCTCGTGACGCGCGGGACGATGGTCGGCCCGCACATCAAGGTCCTGAGCCGGATGTCGCGCCTCATGAACAAGGAGGACGTCCGGAAACGCCTCCTGCACGCCTCGTCTCCCGCCGATGTCCTCTCGATTTTCCACGAGGAGGAAGCGAAGTTTCACGAGTGATCAACCGGCCGCCCGCGGCGTGGACTGAACTTGTGTGGTGAGCAGCCCCTGCCGAAGCTGCGTTGAAGCCAACGAAAATGGAGTTGTGAAGTGGGTTTTCGAACGATACGGGGAACCAGAGACATACTCCCCGACGAATCGTACGAGTGGGAATTCGTCGAGAATCAGATACGGGCCTGGTTCAGACGGTTCAACTACCGGGAGATCCAGACGCCGGCGTTCGAGGAGACGACCCTCTTTGCCCGCGGCATCGGCCAGCTTACCGACATCGTCAGCAAGGAGATGTACACCTTTGAAGACCGGGGAGGGACAAGCCTCACGCTGAAGCCCGAAATGACCGCCTCGGTGATTCGTGCGTTCATCCAGCATCACCTCGGGTCGTCGGCTCCCCTCACGAAGCTCTTCTACATCTCCCCGATGTTCCGGCAGGAACGCCCGCAGGCGGGCCGCCTTCGGCAGTTCCACCAGTTCGGGGCTGAGGCTCTCGGGAGTGCCCACCCTGAGATCGATGCCGAGGTGATCCTCCTCGCGACGAGCATCTATGCCTCGTTCGGACTGGAGAAGACAGTCCTCAAGCTGACCTCTGTCGGCTGCGAGAAATGCCGTCCGGGGTACAAGAAGATTCTCCAGGAGGCACTCAGGAGCGTCGTGGACCGGCTCACAGCGGATAGTCAGCGCCGTGTGGACGAGAATCCGATGCGCGTGCTCGACTCCAAGGAGCCGCAGGATCGGGCGGCGACCGCGAACGTACCGCTCGTCAAAGACCATCTCTGTCCGGAGTGCAGCGACCATTTCAGGGAGCTTCAGTCGCTTCTCACGAAGACGGGAGTGGCATTTGAGATAGACGGACGACTTGTGCGTGGGCTCGACTACTACACGAAGACCGCCTTTGAACTTGTGAGCGGCGACCTGGGATCACAGGATGCGCTTGCGGGCGGAGGCCGCTACGATCTCCTTGCACAGGAGCTCGGCGGCAGCCCGGCCCCCGGGATCGGCTTCGCCGCCGGGATCGAGCGGCTCCTCGTGGTCCTTGAGAAACGTTCCCTCTTCCGCGGCGAAGCACCGCACGCGACCGTGTTCGTGGCGACGCTCAACGGGGAAGCGCGAGAGGACGCGTTTCGGCTTCTCCAGGAGCTCCGCCAGAGCGGGATCAGCGCCGAAATGGATTTCCACAGGCGGAGCCTAAAGGCTCAGATGCGGGAAGCCGGGCGTCAGCGCGCGGATGCCGTCGTCCTCCTCGGCGGAGACGAATGGAAGACGGGACTCGTTGCGTTGAGAGACATGCGGAACGGTGAGCAGCGCCAGATCCCGAAGGAGGAGCTCGCCGATTCACTTCTCAGGATGATCGGGTGACCGGCATGCCCCGGAAGAAGCCTGACACCGAATATACACTCTCGATCGCATTGAAGCGGGACGAGATGAGTGACGAGCTCAGCACCATTATGCTGCTTGAGACAACACGCCTCTTCCGAAGCTTCCGGTACGAGATCGTCGTACGGGAGAGCGTCGAGGGCCGCAACATTACACTCCACATGAGCGGCCTCCGTTCACCTCTCCTCGCGATGCCCGAGACGGGGAGTGCACGGTGGAAAAGAGACTTCGGTCCCCTCACCGGGACGTACGAGATCATCGTCGAGAAGCCTGACGGCGAAAGAAACCAGTCGACAATCCTCATCAGCGAGGGTAGCATCCACATCCTGAAGAAGCCGATCCCCGTCCGCTCGAAACGCTCGAAGCGGAAGAAGGCGTTCCTGGAAATTCTCACCTTCCCACCCGATTCGCACAAGGGAGGAACCTGACATCATGTGTCCCGTTCTGTTCCATGTTGGCCCGTTCACCGTCTACAGCTACGGGCTTATGGTTGCCATTGCGTTTGTCCTTGCCAGCTGGACTTTCTCCATCGAGCTGAGACGGAGGAAGATCGATCAGAACCTTGCGGGGACGCTCACGCTCATCGCGCTCGTTGGAGGAATCGTGGGTGCGAAGGGACTCTACCTAATCGAGGAGTGGGACGCCTTCATGAAGGACCCGGCAGGCATGGCGTTCTCGCCCGGCGGGCTCACATTCTACGGAGGACTTGTTCTCGCCACCATCGCCTGTGTGGCCTACTTGAAACGGAAGAAGTACCCCCTTGCACGGCTCCTCGACGCCGTTGCGCCTTCACTCATCCTCGGCTACGGGATCGGCAGAATAGGATGTCAGCTTGCGGGAGACGGGGACTACGGCATTCTGAGCGACCTCCCGTGGGCGATGGGGTATCCGAACGGCGTGGTCCCAACGCCCCCCGGTGTGCGCGTCCATCCAACCCCGGTGTACGAGACGATCGCCTGCCTCATCATTTTCGCCTATCTCTGGGGGACCAGGAAGAAACCGCGGAAGCCGGGAACATTGTTTCTCATCTACCTTGTCCTCGCCGGACTTGAACGGCTCCTTGTGGAGTTCATACGTCTCAACCCGAAGATCGCGCTCGGCTTGACAGAGGCGCAGTGGATCTCAGTCGTGATGATCATTATCGGTGCGGCGGGGCTCTACCGTTTCCGCCAGGCGCCGCCGGCCATTGAGAAGAGCAGAAAGGAATAGACGGGCACACGCGGGGGAACTCGGTATCTCATTTCAGAACAGCAAAGGAATTGTGAGCTCGTGGCACAAATAATCGCAGGTCGGAACCAGGTCATCGAAGCGATAAAATCAGGCGCCCTCATCGAGAAGGTGGTGCTCCTCTACGGGGTGAAGGGGCCGGTTATCGAACGGATCAAGAATCTCGCGGAGCAAAGCCACATCCCGGTCGTCGAGGCGAACAAGACGACCTTTCGCGAGCTTGTGAGCGATGCGACAACGCAGGGGGTCGTGGCGATCGTCGGACAGAAGACGTATTCGACTGTCGACGACCTCATCGAGAGGGCGACGACACGCAATGAGCCGCCGTTCCTCCTTATCCTCGATGAAATCGAGGACCCGCAGAACCTCGGGGCGCTCATTCGAACGGCTGAATGCGCGGGCGTGCACGGTGTGATCATCCCGCGCCACCACAGCGCGTCGCTGACGCAGGGGACATCCCGCGCCTCAGCAGGTGCGGTGGAACACATGCCGGTCGCGAAAGTAACTAACATCGCCGCCACCATCGACGAGTTGAGGGAGAAGGGTGTGTGGATCGTGGGAACTGATGCCGGCGCACAGAATCTGTACCTGGCGGTCGACTATCGAACCCCGTGTGCGATCGTGGTGGGAAACGAAGGGAAGGGAATCCGGCCCCTCGTGAAGGCCAAGTGTGACTTCCTCGTGAGAATCCCCCTGTACGGGCAGACCGAGTCGCTCAATGCGTCTGTGGCCGGGGCGATCGTGATGTACGAAGTGGTCCGGAAGCGCCGGTTGTTGTCATAGCTTCCTCCCGTCCGCGCGAATTCGTCTTCGTTCGCGCAGCTCCGCGGCGAATCCCCGGTCTATGACTCTTCATCATCTGCGGCGCTCACCGCCGGGGCCTCCTCGACATCCTCTTTCATCAGTCCGTACCGCTTCATCTTCGTGTAGAGGTGGCTCCGCTGGATTCCGAGCGCCTCTGCCGTCCGGCTGATGTTCCACTTGTGAAGATCGAGCTGGTACTTGATAAACGCCGCCTCGGACCGCTCTTTGAAGTCTTGGAAGGTGGTGCTCGTGTGGAGGACGTCCTCGAACTCCCCGTGTGTTGAAGTGACGAGCGCTTCGACGTCGGGCGCGTCGATCGTCGCACGCGGCGTCATGATGGCGAGTCGTTCGATGACGTTCCTGAGCTCCCGCACGTTCCCCCGCCATTCCCGGCGCTCGAGCGCAAGGAAGGCGCCGCTCGAAAGTGACTTCATCGGCATGCCGTTCCGCTCGCATACCTCTCGAATGAAGTGCTCCCCGAGGATGCGGATGTCCTCTTTCCGCTCGCGGAGAGGGGGGACCTGGATCGGGATGACGTTGAGCCGGTGGTAGAAGTCCTCCCGGAACGTCCCTTCTTCGATCATCTTGGGAAGGTCCTTGTTTGTCGCGGCAAGGAGACGGACATCGACCTGAATGAGCCCGCGTCCGCCGACACGCTCGACTTTCCCCTCTTCAAGAACGCGGAGCACCTTCGCCTGCGCCTCGAGGCTCATGTCTCCGACCTCGTCGAGGAAGATCGTCCCTCCGTCCGCCTGCTCAAACTTCCCGATATACTGCGATGCGGCCCCGGTGAATGCCCCCTTCTCATGTCCGAAGAGCTCCGACTCGATAAGGTCCTTCGGAATGGCGGCGCAGTTGACCTCGACGAACGGACCCTTCGCACGTTGGCTGGCACGGTGGAGTGCGCGCGCGACAAGCTCTTTCCCGGTGCCGTTCTCACCGCTGATGAGCATGCGCGCGTCGGTCGGACCGGCGCGTTTGATCATCTCGTGAATATTCCGGATGGCGGGACTCTCGCCGAGGATCCTGTCCCCCCTCTCCGAGGCTTCGCGGACTTTTCTGAACTCCTTGAGGAGGGACCGCTGCTCGACAGCGTTTCGGATGACGAGGAGGAGACGGTCGCGGTCGAGCGGCTTCTCGAGAAAATCGAATGCTCCCTTCTTCGTTGCCTCGACGGCGGTTTCGATCATCCCGTGTCCCGAGATCATGATGATCGGCAGGTCGCTGTCGCGCGCCCGGAGCCGCTCGAGGACCTCGATTCCGTCGATCGCAGGCATCTTTACATCGAGTAAGACCGTGTCGACGGAGGCGGGATCGACGTCCCGGAGAGCCGTGAGGCCGTCAGGCGCCAGAAGGGTCGCGTACCCTTCATACTCGAGGATCATCTTGATGCTTGATCGAATGCTCTCATCGTCGTCGACGACGAGGACTGTCCGCTTTGCCATATGCATATGGATGTCAGGGTGATTGTTTCAGGTCGCCTCCGAGGAAATCGGACGGACGCGCATCAGGGTTGGCGGTGAGCGCGCGTGCGAAGGCCTGTCCACGGCGGTTCGCGGCCACGTCTCGCACATCGTTCACTCCACCCACGACAAAGGCCGACTCCCCCCATTCCACGAACTCGCCCGTTGCGTCGGCGAACGTCTTTCCTCCGGGTCCCTCTGTAAGATACGCTGAACCGAAGAAATGCTGCAACTTGTCCCTGTCCCCGTACGCATCGGACGGGGTGTCACCGAAGAGGTTCCTGGGAAGCCGCGAGGCCCTTACACGGAACTCATCCTCGGATTCGAGTGTGAGGGGGAGGCGGAGGATACCGAAGGGCCGCAGCCGCAGGCCGAGTTTCCAGTGGTCCATGACGGCGAGGGTCATGACAAGGAGTCCGCGCCGCACGTCACCGTCGCTTACGGCCATGGCCTGCCAGTAGATGAGGTCGACGAGCTCCTCATCGGTCACGATCGCACGCACCGTCTCGAAACGGTCATCGCGGATCATCGCCTGCAGCTCAAGCGCATCCCTGAGGAAATCTGGGAGGATGATATCCCTCGCGTTGCGTCCCAGCGAGAACCTGTGGTACGATTCGCGGATCTCAACAAGAATCCGCTCCGCCCGGAAGAGAATGGAGTCGCGGTCCGATGCTGGTTTTCGCGGCAGGGCGTGGAGCGCCCCTGCGGCCATCGCGGACGCGATGAGAAGCGGGATCAGGATTCTTCTTTTCACACCTGGATCACGCCAAGCTTGAAGGGAGGAAAGTCGGGATTATTGTCCGCTATGTCTATACTACGAGAAATGAGCCCGCGTGTTTCGCACGGGTCTACGATGCCGTCGATCCAGAGCCGCGCCGCGGCGAAATAAGGATCGGCCTCCGCCTCATAGCGGGACTGGATTTCGTCGAGGAGTTTCCTCTTCTCCGCCTCCGACGGGTGCCGCCCCTCCCTCTTGAGCTGGCTGACGCGGATGCTGAGAAGTGTCTCGCTTGCCTGCTCTCCTCCCATGACGGCTATCTGTGCTGTCGGCCAGGCGAAGATGAATCGCGGGTCATAGGCCTTGCCGCACATGGCGTAGTTGCCCGCACCGTGGCTGTTGCCGGTGATGAACGTGATCTTGGGTACGACGCTGTTGGCGACTGCGTTCACCATCTTTGCACCGTCCTTGATGATCCCGCCCTGCTCGGCGCGTGTCCCCACCATGAAGCCTGCGACATCCTGGAAGAAAACGAGAGGGATGTGCTTCTGGTTGCAGTTCATGATGAACCGGGCCGCCTTGTCGGCGCTGTCGCTGTAGATGACGCCGCCGATCTGCATCTCGCCCGTCCGTGTCCTCACGACGCGTCGCTGGTTTGCGACGATGGCCACCGCCCAGCCGTCGACACGCGCGTACGCGGTGATGAGCGTTTTTCCGTATGCTGCCTTGTACTCGTCGATTTCGCCGCCGTCGACGATGCGGGCGATGACCTGGTACATATCGAAGGGACGGGACCTGTCATCTGGGATGATCCCGTAAATCTCCTCGGGTCCGAAGCGCGGCGGTGCGGGCTGAATCCTGTCGAACCCGGCCCGGGGATGTTTCCCCTGCTTGCCGAGAATGCTCCGAAGAGCCTGGATCGCCTCGTCATCGTTCTTCACCTTGTAGTCGGTGACTCCGCTGATCTCAGAGTGTGTCGTCGCCCCGCCGAGCGTCTCGATGTCTGCGTCCTCCCCTATCGCCGCACGGACGAGGTGCGGGCCCGCGAGAAACACGCTCCCGGTCCCTTCGACGATGAGCGCCTCGTCACTCATGATCGGGAGGTACGCGCCGCCGGCCACGCAGGGGCCCATGATCGCGGCGATCTGCGGGATTCCCATCGCGGACATGACCGCGTTGTTGCGGAAGATCCTCCCGAAATGTTCCCTGTCGGGGAAGATCTCGGACTGGAGGGGGAGGAAGACACCCGCCGAATCGACAAGGTAAACGATGGGGATCCGGTTCTCCATTGCGATCTCCTGTGCGCGGAGGTTCTTCTTGCAGGTGATCGGGAACCATGCACCGGCCTTCACAGTCGCATCGTTCGCCGCGATGACGACGTCGCGCCCCTGAACTCTCCCGATGCCGGTCACGACACCCGCCGACGGAGCGCCGCCATACTCTTCGTACATCCCGTGCGCCGCGAAGCTGCCGATCTCAAGGAAAGGCAGGCCGGGATCGATGAGCCTGGAGATTCTCTCGCGCGCGGTGAGCTTGCCGCGCTTGTGGTGCCTCTCCACGTTCTCATCACCGCCGCCGGCGCGGACGGTTTCCTCCCGGGCACGAAGGATCCTCACCATGTTCCTCAGCGAGTCATCCTGCCTGTTGAACGTGAGGTCGTGTGCGACTTCGCTTCCGATGCGTGACACGGTCTTCACCTCAGACTGAACGGGAATGAAGGCGCAGCTTCAGAACGTCTTCAGAAGCTCCCGTGCGATGATGAGCTTCTGTATCTCCGATGTCCCCTCGCCGATGGTCGTGAGCTTCACATCGCGGTACAGCTTCTCCACAGGGAATTCCTTGATGAAGCCGTAGCCTCCGTGGATCTGAACAGCCTCCGATGTCGCGCGGGCGGCCGCCTCGCTCGCGTAGTACTTCGCCATGGACGACTCGAGGACGACCTCGTTCCCCCGGTCCTTGAGGAACGCCGCTTTCAGCGTGAGGAGCCGTGCGGCCTCGATCTCCGTTGCCATGTCGGCGAGCTTCCACTGGATGGCCTGGAACTCGCCGATCGGTTTCCCGAACTGTTCGCGCTCTCGGGAGTACTTCACGCTTGCGCCGAGCGCCCCCTGCGCGATCCCGAGGGCGAGGGCGGCGATACTGATGCGGCCGCCGTCCAGGATCGTGAGGGCCTGGCGGAAGCCGCTTCCCTCTTCACCGAGGAGGTTCCCCCGTGGGATGCGCACGTTGTCGAACGTCAGGCTCGATGTGTCAGAGGCCCGCATGCCGAGCTTGTTCTCCTTCTTCGAAGGGAAGAAGCCCTGCATACCCTTCTCAAGGATGAACGCGGAAATCCCTTTCTTCGCTTTCGACGGATCGGTTACCGCCATGACCACTGCCGTCCCTGCGACCGAGCCGTTTGTGCAGAAGGCCTTTGAACCGTTGAGTATGAACGCGTCGGCTTCGCGCCGAACTGTTGACCTCATCGCACCGGCATCGCTTCCCGACCCGGGCTCCGTGAGCGCCCATGCGCCGACGGTTCGGCCGGTGCAGAGACCGGGTAAGTACTCCTTTTTCTGGCTCGTGTTCCCGAACCTGTAGATGTGGTTGGTACAGAGGCTGTTGTGCGCGGCAACGATGAGCCCGATCGAGGGGTCAATCTTCGAAAGCTCCTCAAGGATCACGACGTACTCGAGGTACCCGAACCCGGCGCCGCCGTACTCATCCGGGAACAGGATCCCCATGAAGCCGAGCTCCCCCATCTTACGCACGAGGTCGAATGGGAACTCCTGCGACTCGTCGTATTTCACGACGACGGGTCTGATCTCCGAGACAGCGAAGTCGCGTGCAAGCGATTGAACCATCTTCATCGTGTCAGTGAAGGAGAATTCGATTCCGGAAGGAGCGTGTGCGTCAGGCATGGCAGTCCACCCTGTCAAATGGTTGCGGAACGAATGCCCTATCTTGACCCCCCGCCAAGGGGCAGGTGTCTGACGGGGCGGCGATTCACAAAGGGAACGTACGCAAGAGTTCTTCGACGACCTCGTACGGAGAGGTTGACCGCTCGCAGAGGGAGGGGAGCCTGGCCTCGAGGAGCTCGCGGCGTTCGTTGTTCCAGAACTCGGTATGGAGAGAGCGGATCACGAGCTCTTTCACCTTCTCCTGCAGCCGGGCAGCGCGCCGCTGTTCGAGGAGGCCGTTCGACGACTGGAATTCGCGATGCTTCTCGATGAAGGTGCAGACCCGGTCAATCCCCTGCGACTCGCTCGCGGTTGTCTTCAGCACTTCAGGTGTCCAGCTGTGCGGGTTCGGCCGGAGAGAAAGGATGGTTCTCAGCGCCGTTGCCGCCTGGTCGGCTCCCGGGCGGTCGGACTTGTTCATCACAAAGAGGTCCGCGATCTCCATGAGGCCCGCCTTCATCGCCTGGATCGAGTCGCCGGATTCAGGGACAAGGACCACGATGACCGTGTCGGCGGCGCGGACCACGTCAAGCTCCGACTGTCCCACGCCGACGGTCTCGAGCAGGATGAGATCGAACCCCGCCGCGTCGAGGACATCGGCCGCGTCCTGCGTCGCGACGCTCAACCCCCCGAGGCTTCCCCTCGAGGCCATGCTTCTGATGAACACGCTTCCGTCAAGCTCAACATCGCTCATACGGACACGGTCCCCCAGCAGCGCGCCGCCGGTGAATGGACTTGTCGGATCGACGGCAATGATCCCCACTTTCAACCCCCGGTTGCCGTAGTGACGAGCGATCCTCGATGCGAGTGTGCTCTTGCCGGCACCTGGTGGACCTGTGATCCCCACCCTGTACGCGCGGCCGGTTTTCGCGAAGATGACCTTGAGGAGCGTCTCCGATTCCGGCCGGTAACTCTCAACGAGCGAGATCGCGCGCGCGAGGGCACGCTTGTCCCCCCGGACGACCCCATCCACGAGCGCGCTGCAGTTCTCGCGGTCGTGGCTCATACGAGAGCCTTCCGGAATGAGTCGACGGTACGACGTAATCCCTCCTCAAGAGGCGTATCGGGTTGCCAGCCGAGTGCGTCGTGGACCTTCCGCCACGAGATCACGCTCCTCATCTGCTCACCCGCCTTGGCGGGTGCGTACACTTCCGGCGCCCTGGCCCCGATGAGCCCGGAGAGCATGTGGAGGAGCTGACGCACGTCGGTTTCAATGCCCGTTCCGATGTTGAAGACGTCCGAGTGGTCGAGGGAGAGAGCGAGAACGTTGGCACGCGCGACGTCCGAGACATAGACATAATCCCTCGTCTGGTGCCCGTCGCCGTTGATGACCGGTTGCTCGCCTGTCAGCATCTTGCTCGTGAAAATCGCCACGACGCCGGCTTCACCGTTCGAGTTCTGGCGGGGGCCGTAGACATTGGCGTACCGGAGCACGCAGTACTCAAGGCCGTGCGCCTGCCGATAGTAGAACAAGTAGTGCTCCAGTGCAAGTTTCGCGACGCCGTACGGAGAAACGGGTCGTGTGGGATGGGACTCGTCGGCCGGGAAGCAGTCCTGTTCGCCATAGATCGCACCGCCCGTGGAGGAGAAGATGATCTTGTCCACACCGGTCCTTCGCGCGCTCTCCAGGAGGTTCAGGCCGCCAAGAATGTTCACGGAGGCGTCTTCGACGGGATCCTTGACGGACTTCCGGACATCGATTTGAGCCGCCTGGTGGTTCACAACGTCGAAGCGCTCACGCTCGAACACTTCTCCGATTGCCTTGCTGCGTATGTCGAGTTCATAGAAGCGGGCCGCGTGTTGGATGTTCTCACGCCTTCCCGTGGAGAGGTTATCAATCACCGCCACGTCATGCCCAGCGGCTATGTAGGCGTCGACGATGTGTGAACCTATGAAGCCCGCTCCGCCTGTGACGAGTATCTTCATTGAGCATTCCTCGAGCCTGTGTAGCGCAACCCTCTTGCAGCGATGTCCGACCTGAAATATGCCCCTTCGAAGCGAACCTGTCCCACTGCGTCGTAGGCCGAAGCGATCGCCGTCTGAAGATCGTCCCTTCCGGCAACGCCGGTCACGGAGAGAACACGTCCGCCCGAGGTGAGGATGCGATCGCCGTCACGCCGGGTCCCACTGTGAAAAACCACAACGTCGTCCCGGTTTCTGAGAGCGGCAAGTCCTCCGATCTCCTTTCCTGTTTCGTAGCGACCGGGGTACCCCTGCGATACGATGACGACTGTTGCGGCGGTACGGGATGGCCCAATGATGCGGCTGCCGTCCAGTCCGCCTGTTGCGCATGCGAGAAGCAGCCCCGGGAAGTCGACGTCGATAACGGGGAGGACCGCCTGCGTCTCAGGGTCCCCGAGCCGCGCGTTGAACTCGATGACCTTCGGCCCTTCGGCGGTGATCATAAGGCCTGCGTAGAGACATCCGAGGTAGCGCTTTCCTTCCGCCGCGAGTCCACGAATCGCTGGTTCAATGATCTCTTCAATGATGCGTCCGAGGAGGGGGCCGTCGATGAGTGCGGTTGGAGCGTACGCCCCCATGCCGCCGGTGTTCGGTCCCCGGTCTCCGTCGAAGACACGCTTGTGATCCTGTGCGGGGGGGAGGATCACGAAGTTGCGTCCATCTGTGAGCGCGAACACGGAAGCTTCGTCTCCGCGCATGAACTCCTCGACTATGATTCGGTCGCTGGCTGCGCCAAGGAGTCCCCTTGTGAAGAGGTCATCGATGACGGCATGGGCATCGAGGGCATTTTCGGTGACGAAAGCGCCCTTGCCGGCGGCGAGACCGTCCGCCTTGACAACGACGGGTGTGCCGTGTTCATCGATGTACCGGTGGGCCCGGGACGACTCCCCCCGTGTGAAGACGACGTGCCGGGCGGTCGGTATCCTCCATCGCTCCATGAACGCCTTTGCAAAGGCCTTGCTCCCTTCAATTGCTGCCGCGGAACAGTCCGGGCCGAACACGGGGATCCGTTCTTCCCGAAGGGCATCCGCGACACCGGCTACAAGCGGCCCCTCCGGCCCGATGACGACGAGCTCAATCGAGTTCTGAAGTGCGAACTGCCGAACCGCGACAGGATCGTCGGCCTTGAGCGGGACGCATTCCGCCGCTTCCGCGATGCCGCCGTTCCCGGGGGCGCAGAAAAGACGGGATGGATTGCTCAGCGAGAGCTTCCATGTGATGGCATGCTCCCGGCCGCCCGCGCCAAGAACGAGGATTCTCATGTCATGAACTCGAAGATGCGTGCGAGCTCCGCCGTGAGGATGTCTCGGCGGTATTTCTGCGTGAATGCGTTGTCAGGCACCGGAAGCGCACCGGACTTCCAGTCGCGGTACAGCTTCTGGATGGCCTGCTCGATCTCATGCTCATCGTACGGTGATGTGACGTTGCCGGCTTTTGACTCACGGATTACGGTACGTGCGACGCCTTCGGGGACACATCCGAGAATCGGCTTTCGAGCGCCGATGTAGTCGAAGAGTTTACCCGTCGACATCATGTCCTCCCCCTTCCCCTCGCCGATGATGAGCCACAGGACGTCCGATGCGAGGAGATACCTGGCGGTCTCAGCGTGACCTTTGTACCCGACAACGTTCACGACGTCTTCGAGTCCGAGGGCGGTCACGAGCTTCCGGTTCTCTTCCCGGAAGTTCCCGAGGAAGCACGCCTCGATGTTCCCGCGCATCTCGGGTGTGCGTGCGAGCGCGTTCTTGAGGGCGCGGAGGAAGAACTTCGGTGACCGCTTGTCAATGAACGTCCCGGCATAGGTGAACCGCATCTTCGGTGTGCGGGGAAGAGCTTCGGAGTCGACGTTGAAGTCCGATGGGTCGTATCCCTGCGGCACAATCAACACGTCGTCGTACCGGAGGAAACGATAGCGCCTGAGGAGGAGCTCCTTGATGCGCCGGTTGATGGTGATGATCTTGTTGGCTGCGCGGAGGACCCGTTTCTCGAGCCGCGCGTGAAGATAGCGATGAAGTGGAGTGAAGTAGAAATGGTACGGATTGTCGTACCAGGCGTCACGGTAGTCGACGACGAGCGGAATTCCCGTTTTCCGCTGTAGCTCCGCACCGATGAGGAAGTCGGTGTAGGGGGGCGCCGTCGCGAAGATGAGATCGACCTTCTCCCGCTCCATGAACGCGAGGGCGGCACGGAGCGCCCGCCGCTTCCATCCGATCTTGTTGTCTGGTATGAAGAAGATCTGGCTCGTTATGTTGAGGAGCTTCCGGAATGGTTCTGAAGGCATCTTCACTACGACAGGTGCGTTGTTGCGCTTCGAGAAAGCGCGTGTTGGGTCGAGAGAACCTGTCCTGATGACCTCGATCCCGGCGGATTCAACTTCGCCGAGGAGGGACTCGTCCTGGGCGAAGTATCCGGTCGGTGTCACGGTGAGAACGGTCGGTTTCCAGCCGAGTGGTGGGAGATACTTCGCGAACTTGAGGGTTCGCTGGACACCGCTCAGCCCCATCGGAGGGAAGTAGTACGCAATGATGAGAACCCGTTTCCGGTATTCCCCCTCTATCGTCCGGTTTGCCTCGGTCATACAATGATCATTTCGCGTGGAAGATGAGTAAGGAGAGCCGCGCCCGATCGTGTGACAATGAGGTCATCCTCGAGCCTGATCCCCCCGACACGGGGGAGGTAGACGCCCGGCTCGATCGCGATGACATTCCCGCGTGCGAGGATGTCGTTGCTCCGCGGAGAGATCCGGGGCGGCTCATGGACTTCGATGCCGAGACCGTGTCCCGCGGCATGAATGAATTCTCTTCCGTACCCCCGGGATGTGAGCAGATCGCGCGCGGCGCGGTCAACTTCCTTCCCCCGGACTCCGTCGGCAACCGCCTCGATGGCACGTGATTGGGCTTCGAGGACCGCATCGTACATCTCTCGCACGCGGCGTGACGGCCGGCCGATCGAGACCGTACGGGCAATGTCGGAGGTGAACCCGCCCACGACGCATCCAAAGTCGATAACGACGAGGTCGCCGCGCCTGAGTTTCCTTCCCCTCGGGCAGGCATGCGGGAGCGTGGAACGGGGCCCGCTCGCTACGATAGGCTCGAACGCGTCTCGCTCTGCGCCGAAGCGCCTGTGGAGGTACGTGATCTCCGCGGCGATCTCGTCCTCCCGCACGCCGGGACGGAGCATATCGAGAATCTCCCCGAAGACGAACTCCGATAGCTTCACCGCTGTGGACTGGGAGGCAAGGTCGCGCCTCGACCGCACGGATGTCACGCTGCCGATCAACTTTGCAGCTGTGCGCACTTTCATCCCGGGGAGATGAAACTTCATCGCCTGGACATCTGCAAACGAGGCGTGACGCTCGTGGATGCCCACAACGGAGTCCGGGGGGAGATGAACTTTCTTCCCGAGGGCCTCAAAGAGGGAGCGTTTCGCAATGTGCACTGCGACATGCTGCACGGATCGTGATTCGCCGCGGTAGCGACCGTCTGTGATGAGAAGAGCGGATCGGCGCGTGATGAAGAGGAGCGCTGTCGATCCCTTGAAGCCGCTGAAGAACCTGACGTGGGGAGGATCGGTCAGGAGAAGAGCGTCGAGGCGCTCTTTCTCCATGAGAGTGCGCAGCGCGATGAGAAGTCGTGTAGCGTGCACCGGGGCCTGTCTCAGAGGTAGTAGTTCGGCGGTTCTTTCGTCATCGTCACGTTGTGCGGATGGCTCTCCCGGAGTCCGGCTTCCGTGATGCGCACGAAGGTGCTTTCAGTCTTCAATTCGCTGATCGTCCGGACGCCGCAGTACCCCATCGCGGCGCGCAGTCCGCCGAGCATCTGGTAGACGGTGTCGCTCAGGGGTCCTTTGTACGGGACTCTTCCCTCGATTCCCTCGGGGACAAGCTTCTGAATATCGTCCTCCACGTCCTGGAAGTAGCGATCCTTGCTCCCCTGTTTCATCGCTTCGATGGACCCCATGCCGTGGTAGATTTTGTATGCCCGCCCTTCGTAGAGGATCTTCTCGCCGGGGGACTCCTCCAGGCCGGCAAAGAGCCCGCCGATCATGACGGCATCGGCACCGGCGGCGATCGCCTTTGCAATGTCCCCGGTCTGCTTGATCCCTCCGTCTGCAATGAGCGGCACATCGTATTTCGCGGCGGCTTCCGTGCATTCCATGATGGCGGTGACCTGGGGAACGCCGACCCCCGCGACGACACGTGTGGTGCAGATGGAACCGGGACCAATACCGACCTTGACTCCATCGGCCCCCGCCCGGATGAGCGCGGTGACCCCCTCACGTGTCCCGACATTGCCGGCGATGATGTCGACGTCCGGGAATCGCTCCTTAAGAGTCTTCACCATGGTGATGACACCCTTCGAATGCCCGTGTGCGGTGTCGACGACGATTGCGTCGACCGCCGCACGGACGAGCTCTGTGGCGCGCTCGATGGTGTCCGATGTGACGCCGACGGCGGCGGCGACACGCAAGCGGCCGTGCGAATCCTTGCAGGCGTTCGGGTGTTTCTTCTTCTTTTGAATGTCCTTGAACGTGAACAGGCCCCGGATTATTCCGTCGCCGTCAAGAACCGGAAGCTTCTCAATCTTGTGTTTTTGGAGAATTCGTTCGGCATGCTCCAGGGTGGTCCCAACCGGCGCCGTGACGATGTTCTCCCTCGTCATGAGCTCCGAGATGGGTGTGTCACCTCTCGGCTCGATGCGAAGATCGCGGTTCGTGAGAATGCCGACGAGACGCCCGTCGTCGTCGACGATGGGAAAGCCTGAGATGCTGTAGCGGCTCATGAGGCTGAGCGCCTCCTCGACGGTTGCGGTCGGGCGGAGTGTGATCGGCTGGAAGATCATGCCGCTCTCGGAGCGTTTCACACGGTCGACTTCCTCCGCCTGCCGCGCGATGCTCATGTTCTTGTGGATGACTCCGATCCCTCCTTCGCGGGCGAGGGCGACCGCCATCTGGGATTCCGTGACCGTGTCCATGGCCGCGCTGATGAGAGGGATGCTGAGCGCGATGCCGCGGGTAAGGCGCGTTCGAACGTCCGCCTCCCGGGGGAGGACTTCCGAGCGGGCTGGGACGAGGAGCACGTCGTCAAACGTGAGTGCATCGCCTATCACCCGACGTGCGGGAGAAAGCTTTGCGAGATTCCGCTTGCCTCCGAACGGGCTTTTTGCCATGTGGTTTTCCTCCGTGAGAATAAGATTCCCGACTCATCGTGCCGGCTCCGCGTTGCAGCGGAGAAAGTACCAAGCATGAGCCGTCTATCGGTACGATTCTATTCCGGTGATGTCGGCGCCGATGATGAGCGTCTGCATCTCGTGCGTTCCCTCATACGTCTTCACTGATTCCAGGTTAGCCATGTGCCGCATCACGGGATACTCGTCAAGGATGCCGTTCGCACCGAGTATCTCCCGCGCGGTGCGGGCGATCTCGAGCGCGCTTTGGACCGAGGCGAAACTTCGAACACCGCTGTCGCCGCGTTCGAGCTCCTGCATGATGAGCCCGCAGGCGACGTTGTTCATTTCTGCACAGTCGTATTTCCCGGGGAGGGTGGCACCCAGAAGGCCCAGCTCAGCCATCCTCGGGACGAGCTCCAGGGGAAATGTGCCTTCCCTGTAGTGCCTCTCAATAATCGGGAGAACGTTGTCGTCCACGAATTCGCGTATCGTATCACGGACGAGGATTTCTTCGGGAGAGAGGAGGGAGCCGAGACTGTAGTAATCAACGCCGCGGAACGTCGCCATGGATGCCCGGACAACTGATGGTAAGAAACGAAGTCATCATTCGAGGTAAAAAAAATTACGCAAGTGGCCGCTGAAATGCAAGGAGTCTGAAACGGGTTCAACACATCGAGAGCGTCTTGATTTTGAAACTCGATAGTGGTATTTTATTGAACGGAACTGCCCGGTGGTGTAATTGGCAACACGTCTGACTCTGGATCAGAAAAGTCCAGGTTCGAGCCCTGGCCGGGCAGCTTCAGCGGCGCTATCGTCTAACGGTTTAGGACGCAGCCCTCTCAAGGCTGAAATACGGGTTCGATTCCCGTTAGCGCTACAAGCCGCGCACCAGTCTTCTCCCTTTTCCCTCAGCTGATTTCTTGTCTCAACCAACCCATGCCGGTTGAGGACGAGATCCCTCCGCCTAATCCAGATGCAGCTTCCAATGAGACTCGCAAGAGTGGATCGCAAACTGCGATCAGGGTGGACTCCCCGCAGGCAGCCTGATGCTCCTAAGGGTTCGCCGGCCGGACCGCGTGTCCCCATCCAGAGGGCCGGTCAGGTCTGTCCGCACGAGTTCTGCAACAGGACGTTACGATGAGGTGTAACGTTTCATTACAGTTTCACCTTCCCTCCCTCTTGTAGAGCTTCAGACGGCCAGTGTAAGCTCTTTTGCCGTTGCTTTCTGCGATGACCTGCGACTACTGGCATAGTATTTGCACGCCTTCATGCAGGCATTGTTCGAACATCCCAAGGAGGAAAGGAATGAAGCGCCCGAACATGATTTTCGGGATCGTCCTCGTCGCTGTGATGACCCTTCTTGCAGGGTGCTCGACACTGGATAATCCTGTCGGTGTGCCTGCCAATCCTGCGGTTGGTACAGGGTCAGTCAGCCCAACACCGACCCTCATCTTTCTGCCGCGCTCTGGGGGGGGACCGCTCTCGAAGGACATCACAGTGAGTAAGTTCATCACTGCTCTGTCTGGTGGCCTGCTGAAGGTGCATGGGGAATACCTCGATGAGGGGCGTGCTGTGACGGTGAGGACGGACATGTCTCTTCGGATAGCGCCGCAGTCGATCAGCGAGAGCGGATGGTTCAGCATTGCGCTTGATGATGAGATGCTTGCAGCGGACTTCGGACCCGGGGGGACGGCGTTCCGAACGCCAGCGCTTCTCGACATGACGACGACCGGCCTCGATCTGTCGGCGGTTCCGGAGGGGGCCAACGTCCATCTTTACTGGTACGATCCTGCGACCGCTTCATGGGAGCCGATGAGCGCCAACATCACGGTCTCTCGGTCTCGAGGAAAGATAGTCTGCGAGGATGGAGAAATACCCCATTTCTCCCGCTACGGATTCGGGTTCTGAGGGCTGCCTGACATATGAAAAAGGCGCAAGTGGACGCCTCCTCACCGGAGGCTAAGGGGGGATCCTTGTGGGACCTTCTGGGCAGGTTCTGCGACGACGCGCTCCTGAAGAGAATACGGTCCGATATTGAAAAGCTGCAGGAGTCCGAGGAGCAGCTTCTGGGAAAGGCCGCTGGCATTCCGGGCGAGAAGCGCGGAGGGGATGAATCATTCTATCTCGAGGCCGCGATAACCGAATGCGAGAGGGCGCTGCCGAAGGAGAGTTTCCTCGACCTCGCAAACGAGGCAGCCGCGCTCAGCGTGACGACCGGTGACTATCCGACTGCAGAGCGGCTTGCCGACCTTGTTGTTGAGAGGGCGGGCAGCTCCCTGCGGTTTGCACGCGCTGCAGGCATGGCGCTCACAAGACGGGCCGAGATCTTTCTCCGGCAGGCGAAGTGGGAACAAGCCCATGCCGACCTCCACCAGGCGGCGAAACACTTCACCCGGGCCAAGGACCAGCTTGGCCTTGCTCGTGTGGAGAACCACCTCGGTATTTCGCTTGCAGAGCGCGGTGACCTGAAGGAGGCCGCCGCGCACATGCGGAAAGCCCGCAGCATGTTCGAGCGGGCGAAGCAAGCCGAGATGTCGGCAGTCGTGACGATGGACCTCGGCATCCTGGCGAACATACAAGGGAAGCACGACGAGGCGCTCATTTTCTACCAGCAGGTCCTTCCACGGTTCGAAGAGCTCGGGAGTCTCACCAGACTCGCGGAGCTCCATCACAACTACGCGATGATGTACCTTGCGAAGGGGGAGCACACCGAGGCACTCGGGCAGTTTGACATGAGCCTTGGCTACTCGGCTCGCGCTGAGTACAAGCCGCTCATCGGGCTCTCGTACCTCGGCAAGTCGGCTCTTCACCAGAAGCAGGGAGATTACCCGCTCGCCGTCGCATTTGCCAACCGTGCGCTTTCAGTCTTCCGTGAGCTTGACGACCGTCTGGGCATGGCCGACGTTTACAAAGTGAAGGCGGGCATCCAACGCGCCATGGGGGACCTGGATGTCGCCGAGCTTTACCTGCAGACAAGTATCCGCATCAACGAGGAATATCGTAATCCGCTGAACCTTGCCGAATCGTACGAGGAGCTCGGACAGCTTGCCCTTGCGCGCGGCGAAGAAGCTCCTGCGCGTGCGGCTCTGGAACGTGCGAAAGCGCATTACCGCATCATCGGGGCCCGGAGTGAAGGGAAGCGGATCGAACTGCAGTTGACTTCCCTCACGAAAGGGAAGAGTCGGTAATTCTGCGGCGTCCCCTCGACGCAGGAATCCCTTCCGAACTCGCTTGCATCAACGCGGGCCCTCTTCGTTGGTTGCATTCTCGCTCTTGCCCTTCAATTCTCAGGCTGCACATCGTCAGCGAGACTTGAGGGCTTTGAGAGAAGCCCCTACCTTGATGAGCAGGTGAGGACATTTCTGTTTGCTCCCGATGTGAGGATTCTCTTCTTCAGGCCCACTGAGTACTCGAGGTGGATCCAACCGTGAACCGTTTCAAGAGGGGCGCGTGATTTGTGTCTCGCCGTCGGCAGTTTGCAAACGATCTGTCGAATTGCTAAATTTCTGAGTGGATTGTCATGCGCCCGTAGCTCAACTGGATAGAGCATCAGCCTACGGAGCTGAGGGTTGAGGGTTCGAATCCCCCCGGGCGTACAAAACTCGCCAGTTTCTGAGCCCCTTCTCACACCCATCAACGGTACCGTCACCTGAGTTGAGACAATCATTCCTCGTTACAACGGCGGCTTCTACCGCAAGATGGGTTTCGTACCCGTTGCTGAGACGCTGTCCCGGTTCCCCGGTCAGGAGGTTCCCGCAACGCGATACGAGAAGGCGGTGTTCGGCAGATTGGCATTTCGTGGTTCGGTCGGGGATGTCAATCGAGTCTCAGGTATATGAGCGCAGAAACATTTGCGCCCTTGCCTGCCTAGCTCACTTGGCAAGATGGGAACACGATAGGAGTTGAAAAATGGACATAGTTGTTGCGGTTGATCTGCTTACCTTCTTTCTTCTCCTTTGGGGGTTCTTCACTGTGTGGAGAGAAAGGGATCGGTTCTTCTCGCTCGCGCCAATACTTCCAGCCGTCTGTTTTCTCTCCATAGGTCGCTTGTGCGACGTTCTCGTCGAACATCCGTCCAGCCGGCTTCCCGAACTCCTTGGTCTATCCGCAAAAACACTCGAAACGGTTTTTGCTCAGATGGGAAATGTCGCGGATGCTATGGGTATTGTGCTCCTTATTCTTGGCTTCATAAAGATCATCAAGCATCAGCAGGCAGAAGAAAAGCGTATCCGTGACTTGGAGACTCTGCTTCCTATTTGTGCCAACTGCAAGAAGTACCGAACTGAAGAAGGTCAGTGGTTCCCTATCGAGAAATACCTGGAGGAGAGCGGGGGACGGCAGGCTACGCACGGAATCTGTCCGGATTGCGCAACCAAGTTGTATGGATATCCTCGAAAGCCCAAGGCATAGACGCGGAGCGACGCACACTAGCCCCGTCTTTCACCGGCTTGCGCATAGTCTCTCACCGAGCGCAACAAGGTCTATTGATAGCCGTGGCAAGCAGTCCGGCAGTCAAGAGTTGTCAATCGTTCTCGTCAAGATCGCCCAGCGAGGAGTCGAAGGGGAAGTGGTCGTTGTCCACGTCGATGCCTCCCCGGCCGCTACCGCTAAAAGTGATATTGATCGTGCGGCTGATGGTTTGCTCCGAGTGCTCATTCCCCTTCGTGTATGTCGCAAGTCCAGTGTATGTCCCGGTAATCGTGCCGCTCGTCTTGCGCGAAAACTCCTCCCGTCCGGTCCTCGGGCCTGTCACATTGTTGAAAGTGAGGTCAAGTGAATAGCTCAGCGTCCTCATCGCATCATGTCTCATGACGGTATCCACGCCCGTGCGGGCATACGTTCCGTTTATCGTGATGGTTCGCGTATTCGTTCCTGTTACCATCCAGTCGCCGCTGAGCGATGTGAGGTGGGCTGATATGCGGGGAGTGTGGTGCTCTCCGGAGCCGCGAATGATCTTGAAGTGGATGCTGTAGGCTGTGTCGACCGTTCCGCCCGCGTTCGTGACCTTCCAGTATTTCTGCGGCTGACCATTCTTGTCCAGGAACTGGTATTGATACGTTCGAGTCAATGTCGCAGAGTAGTTGCCGTCTTCCGAGCCTCGTGTCCGCGTCAGATTTGCCGTCCACCAAGCTGTGGCCGGATTGTACGTCGTGTCGACAATTCCATGCCCATGACCGAATCCCATTCCCATCCCCACGCCGTGTCCCCACATGAGCCCCTCGGAATCTCCGCGAATCCTGAGGCCACAGGAGAGGTCGGCCGCATCGCCCATCTGATCAAGCGCACCGCCGTTGTTCTCACTCACGGCACTCGCGACCGAGAGGGCGGCATCCTGGTTTGTTGATGCGGATGCTTCTGATGTCGGCTGAGCCGGGTTGCTGCTCTTCTGGCATCCTGACAGCGCCGCACCAAGGATAAGCACGGATGCGACAATGCATAACCATGTGTCTCGTAGCTTCAAGGTCGTCTGTTTCATCTCGTCCCTCGAGTAATGTGCAACAAGCTGGCGTCGTGAAGATTCTATCTCTCCGTACAATGAGCTTCAATCCCCGTGCCAGCGGCAGACTGCCGAAAGCCATTGGTTTCCGCGGCAATAAGGCAACACGCCCCTCATGTTCATGCAGACTTTGCCGGGCGTGCGCAAATCGTGCGTTGTCTGGGGGGTGCTGCCTTCTACTGTGTTCCGTCGTGGCAGTCGCTGCACAGCGTGGTCTTCCAGGCGTCCCCGACATCGGCCGGGTGCTGAAATGGGAGGCCGAAGAGGTTCGCCTCCCTCGCGAGGCTCCTCCCCTGTGCGAGGATCACGTGACAGGTTTGGCAGTCATTCGAGATGACGCGGCCGTCGCTGCTCTTGTGCTTGCCGTCATGGCACCGGAAGCAGCCCGCGGTATTGTGGTGGCCGATGTTGTTTCGGTACGCCCGCCAGTCGACGCGCATGTATGGGAAAAAGTTCTCCTGGTAGATGGCCTTGAGCGCAGTTACGGCCGATTCAATGTCGCCCTTTCGGCTCGTGAATATCTGCGGGTAGTTCTGCTGGTAATACTCCCTCAACTGAATCCCGATGCTGTCAAACGCCGTCTCCTCTGACGTGTAGTTAGGGATGAGCGCCTGGACGGAGATCTTCTTGGCAAGCGGAAGCGTCGGGTTGATGCTTCCTTTCGCCATCGCGGCATTCACGGCGTCGGTCGGATTCCGTATGATATGCGTTGGGCGGTTGTGGCAATCCATGCAGTCCACGGTCGCGACCTTCGCTTCTCTCATTTGTTCGTCAGATATGGGATTCTCCTCGGAGACGTAAATGATCGGCTTCTTGCCCGGCTGCTCGAGGCTCACCCAGGGGAGGACCTGCAGTATCGAGTCGGTTGCGATATACTTTACGATAGTGTTGGAAACGTGCCAGTGGACGCCCGGACGCGGCTCCTCGGCCACTGTCCCGCTTCCGATCTTCAGGAGCATATCGAGAGTCCAGGCAGAATTTCCGGAATCCGAGAGGAAGTATTCTTTCGTGATCCTCTTCTCGCCGAGAAAAGCACCCGGCCAGTGACACTCCTCACATGTCTCCCTGGCGGGACGCAGATTCTTGATCGGCGTTGGGATCGGGCGGGGGTATTTATCGAAGAGGGCGGCGTAGATCTGATACACGCCCGAAAGCTTCGATCGCACGTACCAGCTCGCTCCTGAGCCGACGTGGCAGTCGACGCATCGCACGCGTGCGTGCGGGGAATGACGGTACGTAGTGTATTCAGGGTTCATGACTTCATGGCAAAGCGTGCCGCAGAACTGGACCGATTCGGTGAACTCGAATGCCCGGTAGCTGCCGACGGCGCTGAAAAGGAGCAGCACGATAGTGCCGGTGGAGAAGAAGAAGAACGCCGTCCGCTGTCTCGGTTCATTCAAGTCAATCCGCGGGAGAGGGGGTTTTTCGATGCCGGTCATGCGATGCCGCCGGCGACGCTCCGCCAGAACACCGACCGAGACGATGATGAGGCCGAGGATGAGGATGGCAGGAAGCAGGATGAAAGTGATGATACCCAGGTAGGGAGCCGGCGCGGCGGTAACGATGTCAACGAGCATCAAGAACACAATCATCACGAAGCTGACAGTCGCAATGCCCGCTCCGACCATGCTGATGGGGTTGTACAGTATATCCGGGAACCTCTTCCTTCTCATTCCTTTCTCCTCCGTTGTTGGCGGCCTCGAGAAGCCCCGCTTGCCGCGCAAGGCTTCTCTCACAGAGGCCGGCGGCAATGCGAGAGCCTGCACCCAGCACAGCTCTTGAGGCACGGCGCAACGTGACAATATACCGCAAGCCGAACGATGTTTCAATAGCCGATGAAGGCGGGGAGAGACGGGAGCGACGCTTCATGTGCCTTCCATGGGCCTCAAAAGGAGGTTTGTTTCTTAGCCCTTCCTTTCGTACCTTAGACAAGTATTTTGTACCTGCCACGGGATGGGGGATTGCTTCGATGCTGAAACCGTTGAATGTCCTCTTCGTTTCGAGCGAGGTCGATCCGTTTGCGAAAACCGGCGGCCTCGCGGACGTCTCCGGGGCGCTCCCTCAGACGCTGAAAGAGCTTGGCGTTGAGGTTCGTATCATGATGCCCAAGTACGGAGCCATCGACGAAGGGAAGTTCAGGCTCCACGAGGTGATCCGTCTTCGCGACATCAAGATCCCCATCGGTGACAGGGTGGAGAAGGGTGGAATACGTTCCTCTTTCATTGTGGGCCAGCGTGCGAAGGTACAGGTCTACTTCTACACGCATGACGGCTTTTTTGGAAGCCGAAGCGGTCTCTATGTGGATCCGGCCACGAAGAAGGACTATCCGGACAACGACGAGCGGTTCATTTTCTACTGCCGGGGGATCCTTGAGACGCTCAAGCGCCTCGGCTGGCAGCCAGACATCATCCACTGCAATGACTGGCAGACCGGACTCATCCCCGTCTACCTGAAGACCTTCTACAAGAACGACCCGTTCTTCAAGGATGTGAAGACCGTCTTCACGGTGCACAACATTGCCTACCAGGGTTCATTTCCCGCACCATCATTCAAGAAGACAGGCCTCCCGCAGGAGCTTTTCTCCCCCAAGGGAGTCGAGTTCTTCGGCCACCTCAATTTCCTGAAGTCCGGGTTGGTATTTGCCGACATCATCACGACGGTGAGCGAGCGCTACGCGGTTGAGATCCGGACGCACGAGGAGTTCGGCGCAGGGATGAGCGGCGTCCTCCAGAAACGCAAGAACGACCTCTTCGGCATCATCAACGGCATTGACTACAACGTCTGGAGCCCCGCTGTCGATACGCTCATCCCGTTCCGCTATGAACCCGCCACGGTCAACAACAAGGTCGAGAACAAGAAGGCGCTCCTGAAGAAACTCAACCTCGAGTTCAACGACTCCACCCCCGTCATCGGCATCATCTCACGGCTCGCCGACCAGAAGGGATTTGACCTTATCGGCGAGGTCGCCGACGAACTCATGAAGCGCGACCTTCAGATCGTTGTCCTTGGGACGGGCGAGAAGAAGTACCACGACCTCTTCGAGTCGCTGAAGAAGAAATTCCCCTCGAAGGTCGGAGTCTATCTGGGCTTCAGTAATGAGCTTGCCCACCTCATCGAGGCCGGCTCGGATATGTTCCTCATGCCGTCGCGGTATGAGCCTTGCGGACTCAATCAACTCTACAGCCTGAAATATGGCACCGTCCCCATTGTCCGTGCTACCGGCGGGCTCGATGACACGATTGAGGATGTAGAGCCGAAGTCGGGGAAGGGGACCGGGTTCAAGTTCGAAGAGTACAAGGCGCCTGCCCTCCTCGGTGCCATCGACCGCGCTTTGAAGGCGTGGCGTGACCAGACTCTCTGGCGTAGGATTGTAAAGGAAGGGATGTCGAGGGATTTCTCGTGGGAGTCTTCAGCGAAGAAGTACCTCGGCCTGTACCGGAAACTCGGAAAGAAATCGTGACCCGCTCCAGTGGTGCTATCTTTCTTGACCGCGACGGGACAGTCAATGAGGAAGCGAATTTCCTCTCTTCACCGGACCAGGTCCGTCTCATACCCGGGGCAGCCGAGGCTATCCGCGAAGCCCGCGCGAACGGTTTCAAGATCATCATCGTCTCGAACCAGGCCGGTGTCGGCAGGGGACTCCTCACCGAGGAAGATGTCAGGAGGGTCAACGCGCGGCTCGAAGAGCTCCTCGCCGCTGACGGGGTCGCAGTTGATGGCATCTTCTACTGTCCGCATCTCCCGGCGGCGCCCGACCTTTCGCCGGCCGATGAGTGCAGCTGCCGGAAGCCGAAACCGGGCATGCTCTTGCGTGCGCGTGACGAGCTCGGCATCGACCTGAGCCGGTCGTTCATTGTCGGTGACAAGCTCATCGATGTGGAGACCGGGCACAACGGAGGTGCTCGTTCCGTTCTTGTGAGGACCGGCTACGGATCGGTGGAAGAAAAAAGAATCGGTCCGGACGGGGCGGTCCCTGAGCACGTGGCCGACGACCTGCTTGACGCCGTCCGCTACATCACGAGTGTGACTTCAACGAACAACGGATAGGACTGTATGCGCAGCTTCCTTCA
The DNA here is from genome assembly GCA_002779395.1 of Ignavibacteriales bacterium CG07_land_8_20_14_0_80_59_12. GTDB lineage: Bacteria > Bacteroidota > Ignavibacteria > 0-14-0-80-59-12 > 0-14-0-80-59-12 > 0-14-0-80-59-12. The sequence goes on along the minus strand of PEWR01000061.1, from coordinate 42,442 downwards.
CCCGGGGCGGACATTCGCGGCACTGTCTGTGCTGCTCCTTTCTTTCCTCCTGAACGCCTGCACCAAGGAGCCAAACGGGACAGGGATCGGGATCATACCTCCGGAGGATCTCGTGGCGGCAGACAGCTCCATACTCTACCCATCCCAGGCGGTGACCTTCCCGGCAACCTTCGGCACGGGACAGGGCAACGTGTTGATCGTCGGGAACTCGCCCCTCTGTGAATCGGTGGGACTTCTCTCTTTCTCCGACATTCCGGACACGCTCAAGGGAGCGGCCGTCTCGAGCGCGATCCTCACGCTCAGCCCAACCTACTCGTTCGGGGACACACTCGCATCGTTCTTGATGAGCGTCCACGAAGTGGCATCGGCCTGGAAAGCGGACAGTGTATACTGGTCATCCATCACGCCGGGCTTCTACAACTCCGCTTCTGTCGGCTCACTCACGGGCGTCTTTCCCGACACCGGCACGGTTGCGATCTCGCTGGATCCTGCGCTCATTCAAAGGTGGTTTCAGCAGAGAGCAGATTCGGTCCCCGTCAACGGTATCGCCCTCGTCGCGTCAGGCGGCACGAACATCGTCAAGGGATTCGGCTCGTTCATCTGGGGGACGCCCCCGCGGCTTGAGATCGCCTACGCGAAGAGCGGTAGACTCGACACGCTGCAGCTCATCACCGGCTCGTCCGCCTACGCGGCCCACCCGGGTTCTCTCAGCATCCCCCAGGGACGGTTTGTCATCGCAGGAGGCGTTGGCCAGCGCGGATACCTCTTCGCCGACGTGAGATCAATTCCAGCCCGGGCAATCATTCATGATGCGCGGCTCATCCTCTCGGTCGATCAGCAGGCGACACTGTTGAACCACTACTCGGTCGACAGCCTCGTCGCGTACTTCGTGACCGACTCTTCGAGCAAGGCGTACAGCACGACGGGCTACCAGCCGAGCGCCCCGCGATCTCTTACCTCGCAGACGCTGGAGGTTCCCATCGGCCCGATCGTGCAGCGCTGGGTTTCCGGAGAATCCAACCAGGGCATCGTGCTCCGTCCGCTCGCTGAGAGCTACCGTCTCGACCGGTTCGTCTTCTACGGTGCGCAGGCCGACACGCTGCTCCGCCCCCGGCTCATCATCAGATACACACCAGTGAAATGAGGAAACAGCACCCGATGACCGTGTTCCGACGAATGCTTCTCCTGAGTGCCATGCTCCCCTCTCTCCTTGTGGCGTCGGGGGGTGGGTCTCCCTATTCCAGTCTTGGCCTCGGCGACCTCCGGTACCTGGGAGGCACTGCGGCTGCAGGAATGGCAAACACCGGAATTGCGCTTCTGAGGCCTCGTTCTATCAACGCGCTCAACCCTGCCGGGTGGGCACGCATCGAGCGGACCCGTCTTGACGTCGGGTTCCTCTACGAGGGGTACAGGACGAGCGATCCGAACGGGAGAGTCTTTCAGAGCTGGGGCAACTTCAACGGCGTACTCTTTGCCATCCCGATTTCAGAAAGCCAGGGGCTTGCGGTGGCGGGGGGGTTCCTTCCCTTCTCAACGATGAACTACAATATCGAGAGCCCGACCTCCCTCTTCGGCTCGACGGCGAAGGTACGCTACTTTGGTGACGGAGGGACGTCGGTCGGAACGATCGGATTCTCCTACGATCTCTTGAAGTCACTTCACTTCGGCGCCCGGTTCAACTACGTCTTCGGAACGGCCGGACAGAACACAATTATTGAGTTTAGCGACAACCATGAACTTGCCGGGGGAAGTATCAGGAAGACCACGGGTGCGTACGGCGCGGACTTCACGTTCGGTGCGATCTTCGACGACATCCCGTCGATCATCCCGATTGAGGCACTCAAGAACGCATCCCTCGGTGTCGTCCTCACTACGCCAACGACACTTAACCTCTCGTACGAATCGTACTACAGCTATGCACAGCTGAAGGATACGACCGCCGGCGTCTCCGCGAGCATGGATATGCCGCTCGCATTCGGCGTGGGAGTCTCCCTGCCGCTCGGCACGCGCTCATTTGTTGCGGCTGACTATTACATGCAGCCGTGGTCGAAGTCGAGCCCTCTTCTCCCATCCTCACCGTTCAGCGATCTCAGTCGGGTTTCGATCGGGGTCGAGCGGATCGCGTCCGTCGACCCGACGGCCTCATACTCCGAGCGCACGGAACTGCGCGGCGGCGCATTCTACTCGACTCTCTACGAGACTGTGAAGGGAAGCACGACACATGAGCTCGGTGTGAGCGGCGGGGTAGGGCTTCCAATCTCGACCGGGACGCTCCTGCGGCTCTCGGCCGAATACGCCCTCCGCTCTTCCGCGAACGGCGACCTTCCGAAGGACAGCGTCTTCCGCATCGGCCTGATGCTGAGCGCCAGCGAGAAGTGGTTCGATAGGCCCGAGGAGCGATAGGATGATCGCGCTCGCGAGCGACCACGCGGGGTTCGAGTACAAGGAGCGGCTCAAAGGAGTCCTGACATCTCTGGGGCTTTCGTATCGTGACTTTGGAACGGCCTCTCAGGAAGCGTCTGACTATCCTATCTTCGCGCACGCTGCGGCGGCCGCGGTTTCTACCGGCGAGTGCGAAAGGGGAATCCTTCTCTGCGGTACCGGTATCGGGATGTCGATTGTAGCAAACAAACACCCCGGCGTGCGCGCGGCCGCGTGCCAGTGCGTCGAAGCGGCGCGGTTAGGCCGGCTCCACAATGACGCCAACGTTCTCGCCATCGGCGGACGGCTCACGGACTGGGCGACCGCCGAAGCGATCGTCCGCGAATTCCTCACGACGCCATTCGAGGGAGGGCGTCACGAGCGGCGAGTTGAGCTGATCCATACCCTGACGAACCTGTAGCCATGTAAAGAGGACGACGATCGCCTCACTCATGTTGAAGAGCCGCGACCCCGAGGTCTTCGCTTCACTGCAGAGCGAGGTTCACCGGCAGAACGCGAAGCTTGAGCTCATCGCGTCGGAGAACTTCGTCAGCCCGGCTGTCCTCGAAGCGCTTGGCTCGGTCATGACGAACAAGTATGCCGAAGGGTACCCGGGAAAGCGGTACTACGGCGGCTGCGAGTACGTCGACGTTGCAGAGAACCTTGCACGCGACCGTGTGAAGGCGCTCTTCGGGGCTGAGTATGCCAACGTGCAGCCGCACTCGGGCTCGCAGGCAAACATGGCGGTCTATTTCACCTATGTGAAGCCGGGGGACACCGTCATGGGGATGAACCTCGCCCACGGCGGGCACCTTACCCACGGCTCCCCTGTCAACTTCTCCGGACGACTCTACCGTATCGTCTCCTACGGTGTTGAGCGCGAGACCGGACGCGTGGATTTCAACCAGGTCGAAGACGTCGCAAAGCGGGAGAAACCGAAGCTTATTATCATCGGCGCGAGCGCGTACTCACGCGACTACGAGTACGACAAGTTCCGCACAGTCGCAGACAGCGTGGGTGCGTTCATCATGGCGGACATTGCGCATCCGGCCGGACTCATCGCGGCGAAGCTCCTCCGCGACCCACTCCCATACTGTGACGTCGTCACTTCGACGACACACAAGACCCTCCGCGGCCCCCGCGGCGGCCTCATCCTCATCGGGAGAGACCATGAGAACCGGCTCGGCATCACCGCACCGAAGAGTGGACGCCTGAAACGTATGTCGGAGGTGATGGACAGCACCGTTATGCCCGGGATGCAGGGTGGGCCCCTCATGCATGTTATTGCGGCAAAGGCGGTTGCCTTCGGGGAAAACCTGAAACCCGAGTTCAGGGAGTATGCCGCCCATGTCATCCGGAATGCCAAGCACCTTGCGTTGAAGATGGCAGAGAAGGGATATGCGGTCGTTTCGGGCGGGACCGATAACCACCTGATGCTCATCGACCTGCGGAACAAAGGGGTAACGGGGAAGGCGGCGGAGGACAGTCTCAACGCCGCCGGCATCACCGTGAACAAGAACATGGTTCCGTTTGACACCCAAAGCCCGATGGTGACGAGCGGCATCAGGATCGGGACACCGGCGATGACGACGCGAGGGATGAAGGAGCCGGAGATGGAGATCATCGCAGATCTCATCGACCGCGTGATCACACGGATCGGGGATGCGGCTGTGGAAGCGAACGTCAGAAATGGAGTCGAGGATCTCTGTGCCCGGTTCCCGCTGTATCCTGAGCTGGTATAGGCTTTTGGAGCCGGGTCTGGCCGATGACAGAAGAACGCGACGATTCGCCCCGTGGGGAGATGCGGGGGGACGAGAAGGAGATGTCCTTCTTCGATCACCTCGAGGAACTCCGCTGGCGGCTGGTCAAGGCACTTGTTTCAGTCGTCCTCGGCGCGATCGTCTGCTGGATATTCATTGACTGGCTCATTGACGGCGTGCTCCTCCGTCCGGCGATCAAGTCGGGGTTCCACCTCCAGAACCTGAAGCCGTTCGGGCAGCTCCTTCTCTATATGGAGGTCGCCATCATCGGTGGTGTCGTCCTGAGCACGCCGGTGATCCTGTACCAGCTCTGGAAGTTCATCGCACCGGGGCTGATGCCGAGGGAGAGGAAGTATGCCTTCTGGATCGTAGCCTTCACCTCGATCTGCTTCTTCTCCGGGATCGCATTCGCCTACTTTGCCATGCTCCCGATGGCACTCCGGTTCTTCGCCGCCTTCGGCTCGAAGAACATCGAGAACAATATCGCCATCCAGGAGTATATCAGTTTTGTCGTGAGCGTGATCCTCGGGGCCGGGATTGTGTTCGAGCTTCCGATGGCTTCGTGGTTCCTCTCAAAGTTAGGTATCCTGAAACCGTCGTTCATGCGGCACTACCGGCGCCATGCCATCGTCGTTATCTTCATCCTTGCTGCGGCCCTGACGCCCGGGACCGACCCGGTGAGCCAGGTCATCCTTGCGATACCGCTCATGCTGCTCTACGAGGTGAGCATATGGGTCTCGAAGGCGGCGCAAAAGAAAGAGCAGGAAACGTGAGAGGCGCGCGACGCTGAAGGACATCACAGCCCCGGTCGAGAATGAGCTCCGCACGTTCGACGACGTGTTCAAGTCGACCATGCGCTCGAAAGTCGCGGTCGTCGACACGGTGGCGCGATACCTGGTGAAACAGAAGGGGAAGCGCATCCGGCCAATCCTCGTTCTCCTCTCCGCGAGCGTAAGCGGAGGAATCAATGAGAGCACGTACAGGGCGGCATCGCTTGTCGAGATTCTCCACACCGCCACCCTCGTCCACGACGACGTGGTCGACAATGCCGACACCAGGCGCGGGATCCTCTCCGTGAATGCCATCTGGAAGAACAAGGTTGCGGTGCTCATGGGAGACTACTTCCTGGCGAGAGGGCTCCTCCTTTCTCTCGAGAACGACGACTTTAAGTTCCTCAAGACGATCTCGAACACTGTCCGGCGGATGAGCGAGGGGGAGCTTCTGCAGATTCAGAAGACTCGTAAACTCGATATCAATGAAGAAACATACCTGCGGATCATCGGAGACAAGACTGCATCGCTCATTGCCACCTGTGCGGAGCTCGGCGCTCAGAGTGCAACGGCCGACGAGTCGGCCCATTCCTCGCTCCGCGCTTTCGGTGAGAACCTCGGGATTGCATTCCAGATCCGTGACGATGTCCTCGACTTCGTCGGGAAGTCTTCACTGCTCGGCAAACCGGTCGGTGGAGATCTGAAAGAGAAGAAGATCACACTCCCGCTCATCCATGCCCTCAGGAGTTCAACGTCAGCCGAGGGACAGCGGATCATCGGCCTCATCAAGAACGGCGCGAAGGCAAAGGACGTCTCCGCGGTCGTCAAGTTCGTCTCGGACCACGGGGGGATCGAGTACTCAGAGGCTCGTGCTGAAGCCTACGCCGCCGATGCCAAGGCGGCCCTGGGAGCCTTCCCTGAATCCCCTGGGAAGGGCTCGCTCATTAACCTCATAGACTTCGTGGTGACACGAACGAGCTGAGCGGCTGTCTCCCCCTCACCCCTGCGCCCGTGGACGGGCCCTGCCCCGGAACTTTCGTCCTATCCTCAGAAGGCCGACGTCCCACCGTACGGCGCTTCAATCAAGGAAGAGGATGCGCCGACTCCATGTCGTGTACGCCTCCTTGCTGTAACTCATTATACGGTTATCACTTAGCTGGAGGAAGAGCCCTAGGACGCCTTGTTTCTTAGTCCCGTTTTTCGTAAGTTCTAAGGGCGGAACAGACCTACGATGAAAGATGATTGACCTGATCCCCGAAATAATTGTCGTTGCCCTTGGCTACCTTATTGGCTCCATCCCTACGGCCTACGCCGTAGGGAAGCGGCATACCGGCGAGGACATCACGACTGTTGGCAGCGGGAACTCGGGAACCATGAACAGCTACCGCTTCACCGGTTCACAGAAGGCGGGCGTGCTGGTCCTCCTCGGGGACGTGTTTAGGGGTTTTGCAGCGGTCTGGGTCGCCCTCGCGCTCTTTGGCCCCGTGTTCTACTACATGGCGAGCGCGGCCCTTGCCGCGGTGCTCGGGCACAACTTCTCCATCTGGCTCGGCTTCAAGGGGGGGCGGGGGCTTGCGGTCGGTGCCGGCGCGCTTCTCCTTACTATGTGGCCGGTGCTGGCCGTCTGGGGGGCGATCTGGCTGCTGGGCAAGTACCTCTTCAAGCAGACCCACCTTGCAAGCGGATTCGCAATCCTCTTGACCCCCATTCTCCTCGTCGTCCTCCCCGGTTCAATCCTTGATCGCCTTGTGAAACCTGAAGCACTCCCTTCGGAAGTGCGCGTATTCTTCGTCATCCTTTCACTGCTGCTTCTCCTGAAACATGTGAAACCAATCCGGCAGGCTATCACCCGGCTCGGAGAGAGCGCGGGTAGTGCCGTATGAGAAGATCGGAAGCAAAATGAAGCGACGATTCGTCATGACCCTCCTGGCAATTGTCCCGCTCCTCTTCGGCGCGCTGCTTGGCTACTACATCGGCGGGACACACCGCTCGGCCGTCGCGAAGGGGGGAGGGGCACCCGTTTTCGAAGAGGCGCGGTATCAGCAGACTGACCGGCCCTCGCTGGGCGACGAAATCCAGAAGTCGAGGGAGACGGCGATTACCCGCACCGTGGGTCGCGTATCCCCGGCGGTCGTCGGCGTCAGCGTCATTGAAGTGATCGAATACCGGGATCCGTTCTCGCGTTTCTTCGGCGACGACCCCTTTTTCCGGCAGTTTTTCGGAACCCAGAAGCAGCAGGTCCAAAATGCCGGCTCGGGGTTCATCATCTCACCGGACGGATACATCGTCACAAACGACCACGTCGCGGGAAACGCGAAGGAAATAACCGTGACGATGACGAACGGTGAGAAGCACCCGGCAAAAGTCATCGGCCATGATGTTGTGTCCGACATCGCCCTCCTGAAAATCGACGGAAGGAACCTCCCTCACCTCGTCCTCGGGAACTCGGACAACGTCATGATCGGAGAATGGGTGATTGCGTTTGGGAACCCCTTCGGGATGTTCGAGATCAACGACCAGCCCTACGTGACTGTCGGAGTCGTGAGCGCCCTCCACATGAACCTGCAGTCGGACGACCCGCGGCGCTCCTACCGGAACATGATTGGGACCGACGCCGCGATCAACAGCGGGAACAGCGGCGGTCCTCTCGTCAACAGCATGGGGGAGGTGATCGGGATGAACACGATCATCTACACACCGAACCAGGGGAACATCGGCCTCGGCTTTGCGATCCCGGTGAACAGGGTGAAGGCTGTCGTCGACGAGTTAAGGAAAAACGGGAAGATCGACCGGAGTATTTCGACAGGCATCTCGGTCCAGAGAGTGGACGGGAACATCGCGAAGTACTTCGGGCTTCCGAAGCCGTTGGGCCTCGTCGTGAAAGACGTGGCCGCAGGGAGCACGGGGGAACGCGCCGGGATACGAGTAGGAGATATCATCCTTGAGGCGAACGGGGAGAAGGTGGAAAAGGAGCAGGATATCATCGGCATCCTTAACGAGTTGAAGGTCGGCGATATGCTCCGCCTCAAAGTTTTCAGGGACAAGCACGAACAGGTGGTCACACTCAGGCTGGGCAAGTCATGATCCCCCGCTACACACGTCCGGAGATGGGGCAGATTTGGTCCGAAGAGAACAGATTCCGTGTCTTCCTCGAGATCGAGCTCCTCGCCTGCGAGGCGCGGGCCGAGCGCGGAGAGATTCCGCGGAGTGACGTCGAAGAGATTCGCCGCAAAGCACGCTTTGACACCGCCCGGATTGACGAGATCGAGCGGCAGGTGAAGCATGACGTTATCGCCTTCCTCACAAACGTGGGCGACAACGTCGGGCCTCTGGCGCACCACATCCATTACGGGATGACATCGTCGGATGTCCTCGACACCGGACTCGCCGTCCAGCTCAGGCAGTCGGCAGAGCTCCTTGAGTCGGACCTCTCATCTCTCCGCTCGGCGGTGGGAGAGAGAGCCCGGGAGTTCAAGACGACCGCGATGATCGGACGGACGCACGGTGTGCACGCAGAGCCGATCACATTCGGCTTGAAGCTTGCCATCTGGTACGACGAGCTGGGAAGGCACGAGGAGCGCCTGCGGCGTGCGAAAGACACAGTCTCCGCCGGCAAGATTTCCGGCGCCGTTGGGACATACGAGCACCTTGACCCGTTCGTCGAAATGTATGTCTGCGGGAAGCTCGGGCTCACTCCCGCGCCGGTCTCCACCCAGATCATCCAGCGTGACAGGCACGCGGAGTTCATGACGACCATCGCTCTTATCGGCTCGTCGATCGAAAAGTTCGCGACCGAGATCAGGCATCTCCAGAGGACGGAGGTTCTCGAAGTGGAAGAGCCGTTCGCTGCCGGACAAAAGGGCTCTTCCGCGATGCCGCACAAGCGGAATCCGGTCACATGCGAGCGCCTGGCCGGGCTTTCGCGCGTCCTGCGGGGAAATGCGCTTGCCGCGATGGAGAACATCACGCTCTGGCATGAACGGGACATCTCGCATTCATCCGTCGAACGGATTATTCTCCCCGACTCGTGTATCCTCCTCGACAACATGCTGACCACGTTCACGGATGTGGTCCGCGGGATGCAGGTGTATCCCGAGTCAATGGTAAGGAACCTTGAGCGCACGGGCGGACTCATTTTCTCGCAGGCGCTCCTTCTTGCGCTGGTTCAGAAAGGGGTTTCGCGCGAGGTTGCTTACGCGATCGTCCAGGAACACGCGATGCAGGCATGGCGGACGCACGAGAAGTTCCGGGACCTCATCGAAGGGGATGCCAGTGTCTTGGCGAAGTTGAGCCGCGAGGAGATCAACGAGGTATTCGACACTGCAAAAGCCTTCCGTCACGTTGATGAAATCTTTGAGCGGGCAGGACTTAGACAACCCGTGAATGTGAGGTCCGACACAACACGCGCGCAGACGGCACGCGCTGCGGATGAGAGCAAGGGGACGATGCAGTGATCCAGCTTTCCCACCAGGCACGGGACGCACCTTTATCCCAACGCTGCTGAACACATCGCAATTCGCATGTTCCACGGATGCCCGAGAATCCCGTTCCTCGGCATCCTCTTCGCGCCAGGTCGAATGCGCCACCGTCAACGACCGTCGATTCGCTTCAGCCGTAACTGAAAGGAGCTGCGGAATGTCGGAGAAATTTCAGAACTACATCAACGGTCAATGGGTTGATACGAAATCCGGGAGGACCTTTGAAGATCGGAACCCGGCACGCTGGGATGAGGTCGTCGGTACCTTCCCGAAGTCATCGAAAGAAGATGTGGATGAAGCAGTGAAGGCCGCCAGGGCGGCTTTCAAGACATGGCGTCTGGTCCCTGCGCCCAAACGAGGCGACATCGTTCGAAAGGCGGCCGACCTCCTCGTAGCGCGCAAGGAAGAAATCGCCCGTCTCATGACACGCGAGATGGGGAAAGTGCTCCTCGAGACACGCGGCGACGTGCAGGAAGGGATCGATACCGGCTACTACGCTGCCACGGAAGGGCGGAGGCTCTTCGGAATGAACGCGCCCTCCGAGCTCCCCAACAAAATGAATCTCTCCTTCCGCGTGCCGATCGGCGTTGTCGGCGTTGTCACACCGTGGAACTTCCCAATGGCGATTCCAACGTGGAAGATCTTCCCGGCGCTCGTCTCGGGGAACACAGTTGTCTTCAAGCCCGCCTCCGACACGCCGGCGACCGCCACGATGCTCGTGAAGATCCTCGAGGAAGCGGGGCTGCCGACGGGTGTCATCAACATTGTTCACGGCGGCGGAGGAGAAGTCGGGAACGCCATTGTCGAGCACACGGACGTCGATGCGTTGAGCTTCACCGGCTCGACTGTCGTCGGGAAGAAGCTTTCCGAAGTGGGGAGCCGCACTCTGAAGCGGATCTCGCTCGAGCTCGGAGGCAAGAACGCGCAGATCGTGATGGATGATGCGAACCTCGATCTCGCGCTTGATGCGGTGCTCTGGGGAGCGTTCGGTACCACCGGACAGAGGTGCACAGCGACCAGCCGCCTCATTCTTCACGAGAAGATCCACGACATGTTCATGAAGATGCTCATCAACCGGGCGTCGAAGCTCCGGCTCGGCGACGGGCTTCTGCCCGATGTTGAGGTGGGTCCCTGCATTAATGAAGGGCAGCGCGAGAGGGTCCACAGCTACGTCGAAATCGGCAGGCAGGAGGGCGCGAAGCTTGTCCTCGGCGGTGAAGCCGCGACGGGCGGTGACCTCGACTTGGGATGGTTCTACAAGCCGACGATCTTCGACGGGGTCACTCCCGCGATGCGGATCGCCGTGGAGGAGATCTTCGGACCGGTCCTCTCTGTCCTCACAGTGAAATCATTCGAAGAGGCGGTCGATGTCCTGAACGGGACCAGCTATGGGCTCTCCTCTTCCATCTTCACGCAGGACGTGAACCGGGCCTTCCGTGCAATGCGCGATATCGAGGCGGGCATCACCTACATCAACGGTGCGACAATCGGCGCCGAGGCGCATATGCCGTTCGGCGGCGTAAAGCAGACCGGCAACGGCCATCGCGAAGGCGGATGGACTGTTTTCGATTTCTATACCGAGTGGAAAACGGTGTACGTCGATTTCAGCGGTAAGCTCCAGAAGGCACAGATTGATACGTACAACCAATAGGATGTGAGGTCGCTATGGCAGAGTTTCAGACGGCCGCTCTCGGGCGGATCCAGACCCGGTCACCGATCACCCCCCGCGATGTGCACGAGATCCTCGGAAAGCACATGCTGGCGGACGGTTTTGACCTCGTGGTCGACATAGGGAAAAGCCACGGCTCACGCATCTACGATGCGCGGCACGACAGGTGGTTCCTCGACCTCTTCTCGTACTTCGCCTCGGCTCCCATCGGCATGAACCACCCGAAGATGATGACGCCTGAATTCATCGAGAAGATCGGCAGGGCGGCTGTGAACAAACCGACGAACTCCGACGTCTACACAGTTGAGATGGCGGAGTTTGTGGACACGTTTGCGCGCATCGCGATGCCCGACTATCTCCCGCACGTCTTCTTCATCGAGGGGGGTGCGCTCGGTGTTGAGAACGCGCTGAAGGCGGCGTTCGACTGGAAGATGAGGAAGAACCTGGCGTCAGGGTTCTACCGCTCAACGGCAGACGAGAGCAGGCTCGTCGTCCTTCATTTCCGGCAGGCCTTCCACGGACGGACCGGTTACACGATCTCCCTCACAAACACCGATCCCGTCAAGGTTGACTACTTCCCGAAGTTCAGATGGCCCAGGATTTCAAACCCCGCGATCAGGTTCCCTCTGAACGAGAAAAACCTTGAAGATGTAAAACGCCGCGAAGAAATCGCCGTCGACGAGATCAAGGGGGCGATTGGTGAATACGGGCACAATGTTGCAGCGCTTATCATTGAGCCGATCCAGGCGGAGGGGGGGGACAACCACTTCCGGAAGGAGTTTCTGGAGGGGCTCAGGCTGCTGGCAGACGAGAATGACTTCATGCTCGTTTTTGACGAAATCCAGACGGGCGTGGGATTGACCGGCAAGATGTGGGCCCATCAGCATTTTGTGAACCCGGACATGATGGCGTTCGGGAAAAAGACTCAGATCTGCGGCTTTCTCGCAGGCACCCGGATCGACGAGGTGGAGGGAAACGTGTTCCAGAAGGCGGGGAGGCTGAACTCGACCTGGGGCGGGAACCTCGCGGACATGGTGCGGGTCGCGAAGTACCTGGAAATCATCGAGGAGGAAAGGCTTGTCGACCACGCGGCGAGGCTCGGCGTTCACCTTCTGGATGAGCTTCGTGTGATTGAAAGGGAATTCCCGGCCCTGGTCAGCAACACAAGGGGCAGGGGCCTTTTCTGCGCTATGGATTTCCCAACGCCTCAGTTGAGGAATACCTTCCGGAGCGAGCTGTACGAGGAAGGGGTCCTGATGCTGGGCTGCGGCGAGAGAACGATCCGGTTCCGTCCGGCTCTCAATATCCAAAAGGATGAGCTGGACGAAGGTCTCAGGAAGATAAGAGATGTGCTGACAAGACTGAATCCATGATCCTTTCAAGGAGGCGCGTTTTCTGCGAATCCGGAGCAGAATTGGCAAAGCTGCCGCACGAAATCAGAGGGCCATCATTGGCTCTCCCTGAGTCGTTCTGCGGGAGGGTCCGTTCGCTGAGTGGACACGGACTTAATTGCATCTGAGTTCGAGAAACCTTATACTTTACAAGGCATTGGTTCAGTACCCGTATCTCCATGCAAGAACCGGGATCGACTTATCAGCCGACACAGGCGATGCCGACACGGCCCGGCTGGGTCGAGGTGAACCTCGACGCTTTCTCGTACAACCTCCGCGGGGTGAGGAAGCGGGTCGGCTTTGGCGTCAAGATCATGGCGGTTGTGAAGGCGAATGCATATGGGCATGGAAGCGTCGAGATCGCCCGAGAGGCGCTCGCTGGAGAGGCAGATTGCCTGGCTGTGGCATTTCCTGAGGAGGCCATAGCACTGCGGGATGCAGGGCTCTCCGCGGAAACCCTTGTCTTCACCTCGCCGATGTGGGAACAGATGCCTCTCTACTTCGATTACAAGCTGATCCCAGCGGTCGCGTCCATAGATGTTGCAGCTCGCCTTGAGGAGGAGGCACAGAAGCGAAACCTACGGTGCCCGGTCCACGTCAAAGTGGATACCGGGATGGGACGGCTTGGATTCGAGTGGAATTCCGCGGCGGACTCCATTGTGACCATCGCGCGCATGCCGCATCTTGAAATCACTGGTGTCTTCTCGCATTTCGCGGCGGCGGACGAGGCGGATAAGTCATTTTCCGAGAACCAGTTACAGAGGTTCGGGCACGTCCTCGATGCATTGGGGAAACTCCGAATCGAGGTTCAGGATGTCCACATGGCCGGGAGCGCGGGCATCCTTGATCTTCCGGAAAGCTACTTTACGATGGTTCGTCCGGGGATCATGCTTTACGGCTACTACCCGTCGCAGGAGACCACCGAAAGCGTGCCTCTTCGTCCCGTGATGAGCATCAAGTCGAGGGTCGTCTTCGCAAAGCGTGTTGCCGAGGCGACCAGCATCAGCTATGGTCGGCGGTACTATACCACTCGTGAGGTGCTTATTGCCACGATCCCGGTCGGCTACGCGGACGGGCTCAGCCGCCGCCTCACCAACCGTGCGTCGGTACTGATCGGCGGGCGCCGCTACCCGGTTGTCGGCACGATTGCCATGGATCACGTGATGGTGGACGTGGGGGATGATCATGTCGCGGTCGGCGATGAGGTCGTCTTCATCGGGACACAGGGCGGGAATCAGATCACCGCTTGGGATGTGGCCCGTCTCATCGATACTATTCCATACGAAATTACCTGTTCAGTGTCCCCCCGGGTCCCTCGAGTGTTTGTTCGGGATTCCAGGCCGGACTGAATCGCGGGACCCTTTCCGTCGTGATCATCGACGGGACCCGGGGGAACTCAATCGTTTCAGCTGAAAACACTATCAGAGGGAATCTGCATGCCTGAGCTCTATGCGGTTATCATGGCCGGCGGGGTGGGGGCGCGTTTCTGGCCGACGAGCCGGGAGCGCATGCCAAAGCAGCTCCTGAAGATCATCGGCAAGGAGTCGCTTCTTCAATCGACGTTCGACCGCATCGGCTCGCTGGTGCCGCCGGAGAGGACATTCGTCGTGACGAACGAATCCCAGCTCGAGAGTGTCCTTGCGCAACTGCCGCAGATCCCTCGAGCGAACTTCCTTGTTGAGCCCGTGGGTCGAAATACCGCCCCCTGCATCGGGCTCGCGGCGCTCCATGTGAAACGCCTGAACCCCGCCGGCGTCATGGTTGTCCTTCCGGCCGACCACAGGATCGAAGACGAACCTTTGTTCCATCGCGCCATTGAGACGGCGGCGAGGGTGGCCGACGAGTCAGCCGCGCTCGTCACGATCGGCATTCACCCGACTCGCCCGGAGACGGGCTACGGGTACATTCAGATTCTTGATGAAGGGGAGGTCGGGAATCGTCCTGTGGGCAAAGATATCTACCGTGTCAAGACGTTCGCAGAGAAGCCGAACCTGGCAACGGCCCAGAAGTTTCTCGAGAGCGGCGATTTCCTTTGGAATTCCGGGATGTTCGTGTGGCGCGCCGATGTGATCCTTGAACAGATCAACCGGCATCTCCCCGACCTCGCGCAGGGGCTCGCGACTGTTGAGCCATCCATCGGGACTCACGGCTACGAGGAGACGGTCGATACTGTGTATGGCCTCATCCGCTCCGTGTCGATCGACTACGGAGTAATGGAGAAAGCGGACCGGGTCTTTGTGATCAAGGCGGCGTTTAACTGGAACGACATCGGAAGCTGGGACGAGGTGTATCGGCTCCTGCCGAAGGATGAAGATGGAAATGCGGTCGACGGGCTCGTGATCGCGAAGGGGACATCACGCTCGCTGATTCATTCGAGCGGCCGGCTTGTCGCAACGGTGGGCGTCTCGGATGTCATCGTGATCGAAACGCCCGACGCAGTGCTTGTCTGTAAGCGGATGCATTCACAGGACGTCAAGGAAGTCGTCGACACCATACGGCGGAAACAACTCTCAGACTATCTGTGAGACAACGGCTTTCGTACGGGCTTCTCCTCCCGTGTGGGATGCTTGCGGGGATGATGTTGTGTGGATGTGCGGTTGCGCCGCGGTTCACGTCGCAGGAATCGGCGCCCGCCGTTCGGCGGGCGGACGGGAAAGCGTCGAGTCCGTCGGGCCGTGCTATTACGTTGTATGAAGGGATCGCGTCGTACTACGCTGACCAGTACCACGGCCGGAAGACGTCGAGCGGCGAGGTGTACGACATGAACGCGTTGACGGCGGCTCACAGGGAGTGGCCGTTCGGCACGCGGGTCCGCGTAACGAACCTTGAGAACGGTCGCGATGTCACGGTCAGGATTAACGACCGCGGGCCGTTCAAGGAAGAGCGGATCATCGATCTTTCACTCGCCGCGGCGAAGCAGATCGGTCTTATCGCCAGCGGGACTGTGCGTGTGCGGATCGAGGTTCTTGAGTGGGGGCCGTGAGCCCTCGGTTGGATGTCGAAGCGGTGATCGAACTGAATGCCTGCAAGGATAGCGGTTCTGAGTTTCGCGTATGCCATTGGCGGAGTCCTCATCGGAATTCTCTCTGCCACTGCGTCGTGCAAGCTGTTCGGCCGTGTGACGCACTTCTCGTTTGCGAGGGAACTTGAGAAGGCGAACCTCGCGTTCGGCAACGCAGTCGGCGGACTCTTCGTCATGATTGGTCTCATCATCGGGCTGGGCTTGAATTGAGCAGGATTTCCGCCGCGAAGATACTCTGCTTCGGAGCGCTCCTTGTTGCAAGCTGCTCGGACATGCCTCGGCAGTCCACGCTCCTGTTGGACGCACCGGGGGAGCCGCGCGGCCAGCAGGCGGTCGTGCGTTCCGACGCAGTGTCACCCCGGACGGTGGATGAAGGTGTCCGGCGGGAAAGCATGCCGCCCGAACAGATCGTGGAGATCGTTCGAAAGTACTCGAAGCGGTACGCGCTCGACTGGAGGCTTGTCCTCTCGGTCATCGTCGGGGAATCGCGTTTCCAGACTGGTGCCCGAAGCAACCGCGGCGCGTTCGGGCTCATGCAGCTCATGCCGACGACGGGGAAGTCGATCGCGACCACGCTGGGCCTCGACTCGGTAGAGGCGCCGCGCGACAACATCGCTGCCGGTATCTACTACCTGTGGCGGCTTTCGCTGCTCTTCGATGGAGCCGTCGGGATGGACCGGGCCAAGCTCATGATCGCCGCCTACAATGCCGGACCGGGCCGTGTCCTTGACGCCCAGGATGTAGTGCGGTACCTCGGTGAGGATCCGGCCAACTGGGAGTCTGTGAGAGGATCGCTGCCGCTCCTGGCGCCGCAGTTCTCAACACTTCACCAGGACGTTTGGGGAACCCCGCGGCCAAGGAACGGCTTCTTCAAGAACGGCGACGGCACCGCGGACTACGTCGAACGGGTTGCCCGCACCTATGAGGAATACCTCTTGAAGTTCCCGCTATGAGATCCCTCCCGCGTGCTTCTCTCGTCGGATTGCTCCTCTTCCTCATCCCGGCTGTCTCGCACGCTCAGCCGGACGAGTCGATAGACGTCCGTCTTTTTCGTTCAATCAATGACTCTCAGAGTCCCTTCCTCGACCGCGTCATCGGGTTCAACGCCGCCGCCGTGAAGCCCGCCGTCATTGCATTGCCGGCGGGTTTCTTCGTCTACGGGCTCGGCGCAGACGACCGGCCGGCGCGGGTGACCGGATACACCATCGGGGCCTCGTCTGCCATGGCGCTTCTTGTCACCCTCGCTGTGAAGGAACTGATCAGGCGCGATCGACCGTACGTGAGGTTGTCTGACGTTCACGTGCAGCATCTTGAGTCCGCCGACGCCTATTCGTTCCCCTCCGGACACACGGCGGTGGCGTTTGCCGCGGCGACTGCTCTCTCGCTCCGGTACCCGAGGCCTGCTGTCATTGCCGCGTCCTATGCCTGGGCTGTACTCGTGGCGTACGGGCGAGTCTATCTCGGGCTGCACTATCCGGGCGATGTTCTCGGGGGGGTGGCGGTTGGTGTCGCATCGGGGTACGCGATGCATCTGCTTGAGGGGGAATTTGAGAGACTCGACCGCTCCGTTTTTCGGGAGTCGCAGGTACTGCCTGCAGGGGAGAGCCGCGCCGGCGGGTCAGGGACCGAGAAGTTAAGTGTGTTTGTGATTCCTCTCTCCGGGGGAGCGCTTGTGGCTTGCACCGTGAGCTTCTGAAGTGAGAGGAGAGAGGGGAGGAACGGGGGAGGCGCCTCCCCCGTTCATTCCGTGTGTGGAAGGGAATCCGTTGAAGAAGGTCACGGTAGGAGGACAGCGGTCGAGACCACCGTCGTCCAGAGGCCGTTCTTATCCCCCTGCGCCGACTGCGTCACGTTGAACGTCCGCACGATCTTGCCGCTCATCTTGTAGAGCTTCTCACGCTCATCCCACGCCGTATTCGGGTCGAACTCCAGCCCGAGCGTCGTCGCAAGCATCGTCGCAGCAAGGTCCTCAGCGTACTCCCCCGCTTTCTCGTCAGTTTCGCCGAACGGATGGTGCTCAGAGAGATACCCGTACATCTCCACCTCCGCCGGAGTTGCCACGCCGATCGAGGCGGCGATGAGACGGTTCGGCTCGCACGTTGCATTCCGGGCGAGGACGCAGAAGGTGATCTGTCCCGGCTGAAGGAGCTTTAACCCTTCGTCCGTTGAGATCCGCTTGCACCGCGGCGGTAGAATACTGGAAACCGCCACGATGTTGCACTTCTCGATCTTCGCGTCGCGGAGGGCAAGCTCGAAGGATTGAAGATAGTCCTTGTGGCGGCCGACTCCTTTGGTGAAAAAGATTTTCGACGGAACGTACAATTCAGTGTCTCCTTCCATTGGTGGTCACTCGGGCCGTACGACTTTGATGAATCGCCGTTTGCCGACCTTGATGATGAACTCTCTGTCGGGGGGAAGTGGAGCGAGAGGGTCGCTCACCTTCTCGCCGTCGATAGTGACGCCTCCCTGGAGGATAAGCCGCCGCGCCTCGTTTCCGGAGGAGGTCAGCCCGGTAAGCGCGAGGAACTGACTGATTGTTGCGGCGCTACGCTCCGCCTTGAGCACGAAGGTGGGGATGTCGTCGGGGACCCCCTTCTGCACGAAGACCCGATCGAATGCCTCTTCGGCCGCGCGGACGGCGTCGTGGCCGTGGTAGAGGGCAACAATCTCGCGGGCGAGCTGGCGCTTAAGATTCCGTGGGTTTACGGAATGGGAGTCGAGCTGCTCCTTGATCGCGGCAAGCTCACCGGCCGTCGCCTGCGTCGTGAGGAGGAAGTAGTCGTAGATGAGCGAGTCGGGGATGGACAGAGTCTTCCCGTACATTTCTCCCGGTGGATCGTTCAAGGCGATGTAGTTGTCGAGTGACTTGCTCATCTTCTCGATCCCATCCGTTCCCCGGAGGATCGGCGTCGTGACAATTACCTGCGGGTCGATTCCGTATTCACGCTGTATCTCCCGGCCGACGAGGAGGTTGAATTTCTGATCGGTGCCGCCGAGCTCAATGTCGGCGCGGATGGCGACCGAATCCATCGCCTGCGCGAGAGGGTAGAGGAGCTCATGGATGCTGATCGGCTCGCTCGCCCTCAGACGCTTGGTGAAGTCGTCCCTCTCGAGGATGCGTGCAATTGTGTACTTACTCGCGAGGCGGATGACGTCCTCGAAGCTCATCCTGGCCAGCCACTCCGAGTTGTAGACCATCCGAAGCCGCTCGTCGGAAAGGACCAGCCGTGCCTGCGCAAGGTAGCTCTCTCCGTTGAGCCGCGCTTCTTCGAGGGAAAGGGAAGGCCGGGTCTTGTTCTGGCCTGAGGGATCCCCGATCATGCCGGTGAAGTCCCCGACAATGAGAACGGCCGTGTGCCCCAGGTCTTGGAACTGCCGTAGCTTACGGAGGACAACAGAATGGCCGAGGTGGAGGTCCGGGCGGCTGGGGTCGCATCCCAGTTTGACGGTCAGCGGCTGATTCTTCTTGAAGGAAAGTTCAAGTTTCCGAGAGAGGTCTTCTTCGGGAATGATCTCGGCGCATCCGCGCCGAATGACGTCGATTTGTTCGTTGACCGGGGGGAACAACTCTATCAGTTATCTCCTGGATAGTGATGTCAGAGGTCGTGAAGCCATATGACCAATTCAGTCGTCGTGTTGCCGCTCCATTTCGCGTTTCATCTCTCGCTGAGCGATGGCCTGGCGCTTGTCGTATTCGTGCTTTCCGCGGGCGAGAGCAAGCTCAACCTTCGCATGCTGCCCTTTGAAGTAGACCCGCAGAGGAATGAGTGTCATCCCTTTCACGGCCGTCTTCCCGATCAGCTTTCGTATCTCCTTGCGGTGGAGGAGGAGGCGGCGCGGCCGGTCGGGATCATGGTTGACATAACCACCCCGCTCGTAGGGGCTGATGTGCGCTCCCTCGAGGACCAGCTGGCCGTCCCTGATGACAGCATAGCTCTCCTGCAGGTTCATCTTCCCTTGGCGAAGGGACTTCACCTCTGTCCCAACGAGAGAGATGCCCGCTTCGTATGTCTCTACGATGAAGAACTCGTGGCGCGCCTTCCGGTTCGTCGCCACAACCCGTTCGTTGATCCCCCGTTCCACTTCCTTCATCGCGATGAAAAGTATAGCAAATGCGAAGAAAAAAAACAATCAAATCGGAAACACGCGGCTGTCGTTCCGTGCCTGCTGCACTGTGTGAGCCGCAAAGTGCGGCCCGCCGGGAGTGAAGTGGTCCAGCACACACTGCGCCGCGTCGTCAGCAGGGTGGGTCTTGAAGATGTCCCTGCACATCAGTAAACTACAGGAGAGCGACGCCGAACAGCAGACGAAGGAACGAGTCCAATCGAAAACAAGATGAGGGAACAGATGAACCGATCATGCCGACGTCTCGCGCTGCTTGCAATTCTTCTCCTCCTGCCGGTCCTCGCATACCCGAGGATTCTCATGACGCCTTACCTGCAGGCGGTCACGAAGACGAGTGTATACGTGCTTGCGGAATGTGACTCGAAGGAAGCTGTTAGAGTCGAGTACGGCACAACAGGTGACTACGGGCACAGCACGACCGCCGGGTCGATCGCCCAGACCGGAGCCTCTCCATCTACGTATGTTCACAAGGTGCTCCTCTCAGGGCTCAAGCCGAACACACTGTACTGCTACCGGGCGGAGCAGGGGGGAAGCACTTCCGCAGGCGCCTCATTCAGAACGGCTGTCGAACCCGGCACCAGCTTCCGGTTCGCATGGCTCGCGGATGTCCGCGGAGGAACGGGGATCCATGACATGATCGCCGCGCGGATCAGCGATGCAAACCCCGCGGTCTCTCTCTACGGTGGAGACCTTTGCAGCAGCAGTTCGTACCGCTCTTTCAAGGACGAATTCTTCCGTCCCCGTGAGCTTGAACTCGCTTCCCACGTCCCGTTCTTCAACGCCACGGGGAACCATGAACGCTGGTCGACGAACACAAAGGCGTTCACGCAGGCGCCTGTGTCTTCATCGGGAAAACAGGAGTACTATTCTTTCGACTACGGCGATGTCCATGCGCTTGTGGTGAACAACGAGATCACCTCCACAATGGGGAGCCCCCAGTACCGGTTTGCCGAGAGGGACCTGAAGGAGAGCACGAACAAATGGAACATCGTGATCTCCCACAAGCCCGCATACTGCGAGGGGGGACATGGCAACGACGTCGAGATGGAGGCGATGTCCGAGAACCTATTCGAGAAGTACCACGTCGATATCGTTCTCTCGGGGCACTCGCATTTCTTTCAGCACAGTCTGGTGAACAAGATTCATCACTTTGTGATCGGGACGGCGGGCGCGCCGATCTACACCCCCGAGAACGGACCGAACGTCTTGAAGTATGCGGCAGACTACTGTTACGCAATCGGGGACGTAACCCCGACCACGCTCCACCTTGTCGTCTACAACGACCACGGCAAGGTTCTCGACACGCTTGACCTGGAAAAGAAGTAGTTCCCGTCAAAGTTGGTCATTGCGAGTCACGCGGCCCGCCTGCGGGCGGAGGATGTGAGGGGCTCCCAGCGTGAGGACCTCTCCAATGGTGCCGCTCCGCGTCAGTTCGCGACCCGATTGCTTCGGCCCGCCACGGCGCAACCTGCAGTGACTCCCGGGGTTGAGGGAAAATGTGCAGCCGCCGGCAGCACGGATGATACTCATAGGCCGAAAGGAAAACGAAGAATGATGCGCCGTTGGATTCTCCTTCTCATATGCAGTGTCACGATCGGGTTCGCGCGTGAGGCGCTGCCGGACACAGTCCTCGTCCCTGCCTTCAGGCTTGAGCTAAGCGACATCGAGGTGACGCGGCTCGCGCAACCGCTCCAGTACTTCGACAAGATCGGCCGCAGGGCTGGCCTCATGGGCTACGAGAGCGGCTCGTTCGAGATGTGGGTGTGGCCCTGGAAGCCGCTGCGGAATTTCGAACTCTCATTCCTTCTCGGCACGTCGACGCAGCCGATCCTTGCGCGCGACGTTGTCCGCACGGTCTCCGTGGCGCCCGAAGCGACGGTTATTACCTACTCCTATGAGTCGTTCACGGTGCGAGAGATCGCCATCGTCCCGCTGGACGAGCCGGGGGCGGTCCTTCTCCTCGATGTCCACACGACTGCTCCGCTCACCATCGTGGCAAGCTTCCTTCCCGTCATGGAGCCGATGTGGCCCGCAGGAATCGGAGGGCAGTTCAGCTACTGGGACGATGTCGCGAACGCATACGTTATCTCAGAGGGGAGGTGGCGGGCGATCTTCCTCTGCGGGTCACCGGCGAGCGAGCCGATGGCGGCGCCTCCCGCGCATATGTTCGCCGACGCGCCGCTCCAGTTCAAGATTAGCCTGAGTGCGGGCGAATCAGCAGGCCATTTCATCCCACTCGTGATTGCAGGGGGCCAAGGGATGAAGATGGACTCCGTGAAGTCGATTTATAAGCACCTGTGGACAGATGCGGAAGGACTGTACAAGCGGAATCAAGGATATTACCGGGCACTCCGCGAGTCAACGGTGCAGATCTCGACTCCCGTGAAGGAGATTGATAGGGCTTTCGAATGGGGGAAGATTGCGCTCGACAATCTTCTCGTGAGGAATCCGGCACTCGGGACGGGCCTCGTCGCCGGCTTCGGACTCTCGGGTGGGAGCGCGCGTCCGGGG
The DNA here is from genome assembly GCA_002779395.1 of Ignavibacteriales bacterium CG07_land_8_20_14_0_80_59_12. GTDB lineage: Bacteria > Bacteroidota > Ignavibacteria > 0-14-0-80-59-12 > 0-14-0-80-59-12 > 0-14-0-80-59-12. The sequence continues at coordinate 20,295 of PEWR01000061.1, read as the reverse complement.
TTTGCATGGTTCTTCGGTGGGGATGCGTTTATCAACACGCTTGCGTTCGACAGCTACGGTGCCTTTGCTGCAGTGCGGGAGGGCCTTGCCTTTGCGCAGAAGTGGCAGCGGCAGGAAGATTTCCCGATTCGGAAGCGACCGGGCACTGTGAACAGGGACGTTGGAAAGATGGCGCATGAGCTGTCGCAGAGCGACGGACTCGTCGACTGGTGGAACGACTACCACTACGGCTACAACCATGCCGACACGACGCCGTGGTACATCGTCGCGATGGGGGACTACCTCCGCTCAAGCGGCGACGCGGATTTCATCAAGAAGAGCTGGCGGTCGCTCAAGCAGGCGTACCAATGGTGCCTGTCCAAGGACAGCGACGGCGACGGCTTGATGGACCTGAAAGGTGCCGGGCTCGGCGCGCTGGAGTTTGGGAAGCTTGTCGGCATCTATGCCGATATGTACACGTGCGCGGTGTGGACGCAGGCAATAAGAGAAATGACTGAGATGGCGGATGTGGTCGGCGATCACGAAATGCGGAAAGCCGCCGAGCCGCAACTCATCCGCGCGCAGAAGGCGCTTGAACAGAAGTTCTGGATGAACGACCTCGGCTTCTACAGCTACGGTGCAACGGAGGAAAACGAGCAGGTAAAGGAGAAAACACCTTGGCCCGCCACCGCCATGATGTTCAGCCTGCTTGACGAGAACCGCACTCTGCAGAGTCTCGAAGCCTACAGCGGCGCTGACCTCTGCACGGACTGGGGGACACGCTCCCTCCCGCCGTCATCCGCGTACTTCGAGCCCACGAACTACAACTATGGGGCCGTGTGGCCTTTTCTATCGACGTTCCTCGGGACGGCGCAATTCCGGCATCACTTCGGCCTCTCCGGATATCAGACGCTTTGTTCCGTGGTTCGGCAGGCGTTCACGAACGGAATCGGCTGCGTTCCCGAGGTCTTTTCGGGGACACTTAACCAGAAGCTTGGTGAGGCGTACCACCACCAGGGGTTCTCCACTACCGGATATGTTGTCCCGCTGGTGCGGGGGCTCCTTGGATTGGAGGTCGACGCGGTGAGAGGGAAGATTCTGTTTGCCCCCCACCTTTCCCCGGACTGGGACAGCATCGCGGTGAGAAACGTTCGTGTCGGCCTGATGACCGTCGATCTCATTCTGAAACGCACGAACGGGAGCATGGAGCTTCGGGTCAGGAAGGAGGGCCCGGGCGTGGTGGAGCTTCAATTCTCGCCCGCACTTCCCCTCGGTGTTCGAGAAGTGAAGGCGGTCCTCGATGGCACGCCGGCTGATGCGGAGCTTTCGCTGAACTCGCAGGACGTCCATCCAACGGTTCGTCTCTCTGTCTCTGCCCGGTCGGTCGCCGCGCTTGAGTGGAATGCGGTCCCTGAAATCGTCGCACCGGCAATCCAGACGAGTCCCGGCGCGACGAACTACTCGTTGAAAGTCGTCTCACAGAACCTGGAGGGGGACACGCTGAGGCTTCTGGTTGAGGGAGTGAGCGGAGAGGCCTATTCTCTCCCTGTCAGGAACGCCTCCCGGGTTGCTTCAGTCACCGGGGCGGCACTGGACGGCGACGTCATCCACGTGCAGATTCCAGGTGGTCGGGGCGGGGAATTCGTGAAGCATCAAGTTCAGGTCGTGTTCAAATGAGACGAATAGACCCCGTTCGGTTTCTCTCACGCGAGGAGAAGTGGTTTGTCGGTGGCGGCAATCGGCTCAGCTGGACGCCGCCATTTCCTGCCTGGCTCGAGTACCCCGGTTTCTGGGACACGGCCCACTGCTACAACATCCCTCTCGAACCAGCGTTCACGTGGACAATGCTCACATGAAGATGGATGCAACATGAAGAGACGGGCCACTCTTGTCGCGGTATTGCTCCTTAACTCCGCCGCGGCGCTCGCAGAGACGATCGCCGTAACCGACAGCTTCTTCGTCCCGAGCCTCGACAGCGTCAAGAAGCTGATAGTCCTGCTCCCCTCGGGTTATGACGCCTCAAAGCGGTACCCTTCGCTCTACCTGCTTCATGGGCTCACCGGGAGCTTTGTTGACTGGACGACGCGGACTTCCATCTCGAAGTATGTCGCCGACTTGCCTCTCATTGTCGTGATGCCGGATGCGGACGACTCGTGGTATGTTAATTCTGTGACCGATCCCCGGGGGCGGTATGAGGACTACATCGCGATCGATCTTCTGCGCTTCATTCAGCAGAAATACTCAGTCGACACAGCTCGACAGGCAATCGCTGGACTCTCAATGGGAGGGTACGGTTCACTTCTCGTCGCGATGAAGCACCCAAACAAGTTCCGCTTTGCCGGGAGTCTCAGCGGCGTCCTCGCGATGCCTGGAGACGTCGAGGAGTACAAGAAGAAGCCCTCGTTTTCGTGGGTTCTGCCGAGCCTTGAGAAGGCGTACGGAGAGAAACGAAGTACGTTCCCGCCGGGCGACGATCTGTTTACCGTGTACAAGGAGGCAGAGCCCGGGACACTTCCGTACATTTACATGGCCGTCGGCATCCAGGATGGACTGGAGAGCATTCTTCTGCGAAACCGCGCACTTGCGGATTCGCTCCGGGCCGCAGGGGCGTGGTACGAATATCGCGAGGTGCCGGGAAGGCACGACTGGAAATTCTGGGACCGTGAAATCCAGCCGGTTCTCAAGCGGATTCGTGAGGTCCTGAAGTTCTGAGGTCCCCGTCACGGCGGGCAACGGAGCGGCGAGGCAATCGTTGTGTGCCGCTACGGAGGCGTATCGGACACCGCCACCGTGAAGGTTGTCGCACCGGCTGGAAGCTATCTCATGCAGGACTTCTCCTCGCCCGCGGAGTGGAGCATGAGTGGATTGAACATCGACACCCTGGCGACAAGGTTCTCGATCTCCGACATGAACGCGTTCCGCGGGCGAACGTGCGGTCGGCTCGAATACCGGTACGCTTACCGGAATGAACCGAACGACAACTACGTCTACCTCACTCCGAATCCTCCGATCCAGCTTCCGGGGCGCATCGACCCTGATCGAGTTCAAGATCCCGGTGAAGGAGCCGGTCGTCTTGAAGGTCTTCGACGTTTTCGGGAGAGAGGTGCGAACGCTTCTGCTTGCATACTCATCTCTCCGATAATAGAGTGTCACGATATACAGGAGGTTAAAGATGCGAAGCGCACTTGCAGCATTTGTGGGATCAGTTCTCATCCTGTCCTTCGCTCTCTTCTCCGCGTCATGTAGGAAGAACAGCCAACTAGTTGCGCCGCCGGACACCGCGCATTTTCTAACCAAGCAACAACATGAGATCTCCTGGCCGGGGTTAGCCAATTCCCCCTGGCCAATGTTCCTCCATGATGCGCAGCATACCGGAAGGAGCCCGTACCGCGGTCCGCAAGAGGGGAAAGTCGAGTGGACGTTTTTCGCTGGCGGTGGGGTATTCTCATCCCCGGTGATTGATGAAAACGGGACAATCTACGTGCGCGTCAGTTCTTTTTCTCCGGATTTCCTCGCCATAGGAGCAGATGGTCAGTTAAAGTGGAGCAAATCCACTGCAGGAGACGGCTCGGCGTTGGTCGCTGCTGATGGGAATGTGCACGTGGACGGTTATGACAACTGGCAACGGTACCTGTTTGCTTATGACCGTGGTGGTTTTCTGAAATGGAGATTCCCTGTGGTAGGGAATGCGAGCTTCAGTTCGCCGGTAATCTCGAAAGATGGGGGAACAGTCTATCTTGCGGTAGGTTCACTATACGCTATCCGAAGGGATGGGACACTACACTGGAAGTGGAAGCCCGACAGTGACTCCGTTCAATACTCACCGGCGATGAGCCCGGATGGCACATTACTCTATGTCCCTGGTGGCCACGCGCTTTATGCTGTGGACACGAGCGGTCATTTGAGGTTGACTTGCAGAAAAGTACCATCGGCGCCTGCAGTTGACAACGACGGCAATGTCTACTTCTGTGCCGGAGCGGATGAATTATGCTCGTTCGACCAATCGGGCGTGCTGCGGTGGCGACTCCCTGGAGTGCCCTGGACAGGGTTGGGCATCGGGCCCATCATCGGATGGGACGGCACGATCTATGTTATCACGTGTTTGGATTTGTATGCGATCGACTACGCAGGCAGACTGAAGTGGAAATACCCACTTCCTGCACTTTCTGACTGCATACCAGCCATTGACGTGGATGGGACAATCTACTTTGGACTCACTCACTCTCGCAGACCATACGGGAATCCAGCCGATTCAACCAACTTCATTGCTCTGAATCCAGATGGCACGATGAAGTTTCAGATGTATCTCGCGGGAGGTCTGGGCGGTTGGATCCCCAATATCGATTCTCCGCCGGCAATCAGCGGTAACGGGAGAATATATGTGAGCTCCAACAATCCCGGTCACCACGTATACGCGATCAAATGAACAAACAAGAAAGGGGGAAACAATGAGAATCTTGTCCGGTATCGCGGTTGCCTTCTGTTTTGCCGCCATTGCCGTACATCCGATTCGGGCGCAACAGGGGCAAGCTTCACCTCTCTCCAAATCCCTTCAATCCAAACACCATGATAAGCTTTGAATTGCCACAGTCAGAACACGTCGTGCTGAGGGTTTTCGACTCGATGGGCCGGGAAATCACCAAGCTGGTGGATGAGACGCTCTCGCCCGGGATGCATGCGGTTCTGTTCGACGCCTCAGGGTTTTCCTCAGGTCTCTACTTCTATCAGATAACGGGAGGGTCGTTCTCGAAGATTCAGAAGATGACCTTGGTGAAATGACAGAACAGCCTGATCGGTGAGGCGGAGAGCATTCTCGGCGTTGTACCGTGTCACAGCCTTCCGGACAGTTAGGTGGTTGCCAATCGACTTCATGAAAATGTCGCGCGCTGTCTCATGGAGAATGAGTTGCGAAGGGAACATCTGCAACGTGCTCTTGACGAACGTTTGCGAACCGACGGGGATCCCGAGCGCGACCTGCCACTGGAGATCGAAGTGGGCACGGCGCGCCGCCTCGTCGTCCGAGACCTTGTTGTAGATCTGCAGGAGAAGTGAGAGAGCTAAGATGCTCGGCGGGACCGACGGGCGGCCGTTGTTCCGGCAGTAGAGAAATCCGAAGTCGTCGTCACGGAAGATCCCGTGCCGATGCTCAGAGAGAAATCCATAGAACGTGTCTCGACCCACAGTTTTGAGAAACTGACTGTCAGAATTGAGAAGAGACTCTTGAGCGTCACGCCGGTTGAACATGGATTCGCCTGTTTTTCTTCCGAGATCACGTGTGCTCAAGAAATGGCGCAAGCTTCATGCCACACTCCCGTCGACATGCGGGTTTTCGGCCGGACTTCTAGATTATCTTTTGCAGCTGAAGCAAATTCCTACTATATATAACAGTAAATAAGCGGATGCAGAAGGAAACAGTTGCAGCAATGAGCCAGGCATTTCATGACCTCACCCTACCCTCTCCTACAAGGAAAGGGGTAAACATAGATGTGCACAGATTGAAAAATCCCGTTCTTTTCAGCGGGACAGTCAACAGCCCAACGTCTTTTGCACGTTAGGAAACAAACCATCATAACAAACAAAACAAGGAGGTAGTACCATGAACACAACTCTACGTTGGACATTCTTGTCCATCGCACTGATGGTGCTTCTTCTTGCACCATTGAGCCTTGCACAAATTCCCAAGACGATCAGCTACCAGGGGATCTTGACAGATGCCAGCGGCACGGCTGTACCTGATGGTAACTACAGCCTCACCTTCAAGCTCTACGACGTTACCACAGGCGGTACGCCGCTATGGCAAGAGGTACAATCAGTTGCAGTCAGCAAAGGGATATTCAGCGTGAACTTAGGGAGCGTAGATACATTAAACCTGCCCTTTAACAAGCCGTACTGGCTTGAAGTAACAGTTGGAGCTGGTACGGAACTTACGCCGAGAATGCAGTTGACAGGCTCTGGCTACAGCTTCCGTGCTGCAAACACAGACAGCATCAATGGTATTACAGCTGGCGGTGATTTAACAGGGAGATATCCAAATCCAAGTATTAACAACAATGCAGTTACCTCAGCGAAGATTGCCGATGGTGCTGTGGACAGCACCAAGATTGCCTCTGGAGAGGTGGTCAAGAGCCTGAACAGCTTGCACGACAACGTCACGCTGCAGGCAGGGTCCAACGTAAGCATCACCCCGTTGGGTAACACCTTGACCATTGCCACAACCCCAGGCGGAGCTGGCGGCGACATCACTGGGGTCACTGCCGGTACAGGCTTATCCGGTGGAGGAACGACTGGTGATGTGACGTTGAACGTGAGGGTTCCTCTTTCACTCAGCGGCAGCTCTGCTTCTCCAAATTCAATTATCTTTGCTACAAATTCCGGCAGCGGCGCCGGCGTGAAAGGCTACAACAGCACTAGCGACAGCTACGGATACCTTGGCGGTTACGTCTCCGGCGTGTCTGGCATACACAGCACCAGCGGCAACTACGGATGGCTTGGCAGCAGCGGCGAAGGCGTGTTTGGCTACAGCGGCAGCGGCTACGGCGTGTATGGCGAAAGCAACAGCAACGATGGCGTGTTTGGCTACAGCAACAGCGGCTACGGCGTCTATGGCTACAGCGGCAGCGGCTACGGCGTCTATGGCGAAAGCACCAGCAACGACGGCGTGCATGGCTACAACAACAGCGGCAACGGCGTGTATGGCGAAAGCAACAGCGGCTACGGCGTCTATGGCAGAGGTACGAGCTTCAGGAGCACTGGCGTGTATGGCAAGGCCGGGGAGTATGGCGTGTATGGCTGCAACGACGGGAGCGGTCGCTATGGATACCTTGGCGGCCAAAGCTACGGCGTGTATGGACACGGCACCTACGGCGTGTATGGCGACGGCGCGGACTATGGCGTGTATGGCTACAGCAGTAGCGGCAACTTCGGATACCTTGGCATGAGTGACTGCGGCGTGTGGGGCTCCGGCAACCCCTACGGCGTATATGGCTACAGTACCACCGGCATCGCCGTGTATGGCTGGAGCAGCGGCAGCTCCCCCGCTGGCCACTTCGAAGGCGATGTGGTGATCGTAGGACATCTCTACGTCGGTGGCTACAAGTCATTCAAAATTGATCATCCGCTCGACCCGGCAAATAAGTACCTGGCCCATTTCTGTGTGGAGTCGGATGAGGTGCTGAATATCTACAATGGTAACGTCGTTACTGATGCTAATGGTGAGGCAACGGTCACCCTACCCGACTACTTCGAAGCCCTCAACCGCGACTTTCGCTACCAATTAACGGTCATCGGACAGTTTGCTCAGGCAATCGTGAGTGAAGAAATTCACAACAACCGCTTCTCAATCAAGACTGACAAACCGAACGTGAGAGTCTCCTGGCAGGTCACAGGCATCCGTAACGACCCGTATGTTAAAGCGCATCCCGCTCAAGTTGAGGTGGAGAAAACCGGTGCGGAGCGAGGGAAGTACATCCATCCAAAGGAATACGGCGTATCAGAGACGTTGGGTATAGACTATGAGAAGAACCACGAGATGGAGGAGCAGATGAGGGCTGAGCAAGAGAAGATGAAAGCTGAGCAAGAGAAGATGAAAGCTGAGCAAGAGAAGATGCAAGCAAAGCCAGAGGCAAAGTGAGGAGGGTAAAAAAATGAGACATCTTCTTGAAAATCCCGTTTCTTTTAGCGGGACAATTTTTTCGGCAGGAATTGTGGTTTTCTTGTTTCTCTTCTGCCAGAGTGCATCAGGGCAGTATGCCATCCCGCGGAGCGTCTTTGGAAGTGGAGGAGGTTCACTCAGTTCCAGGGACAACAAGCTTGTTGGCACGCTCGGACAGCCATTCATCGGCACAACGAGCAATGCATCCAATAAGCAGATCGCCGGCTTCTGGCACGTGCAGCGCTATCTGTTGACAGGTGTAGCAGAGCAGCCGGGCGAGATGCTTCCTACTGAGTATCGGCTTGAGCAGAACTACCCGAATCCATTTAATCCGAGCACTATGATTGAATTTGCACTTCCTGAGGAATCTCAGGTGAGCATCAAGCTCTACAATGTGCTTGGAGAAGAAGTTGCAACGCTCGTTGAAGGGATTGAGCCACCTGGTTTTCACAAAGTTGATTGGAAGCCGGAGGCTGTTGCCAGCGGGATTTACTTCTATCGTATGGTGGCGAAATCTGAGGTGAGTAGCAGAACATCCACCAATGTGAAGAAGTTAGCCTACGTGCGGTAGACCACACTCCCCGAAGAGGTTCTTTAACCCCCTCTCCTCTATGGAGAGGGGGTTTGACTTTTCACCTCTTATTTGACTCTTGAGCGTCACGCTGGTTGAACATGGATTCGCCTGTTTTTCTTCTGAGATCACGTGTGCTCAAGAAATGGCGCAAGCTTCATGCTACACTCCCGTCGACATGCGGGTTTTCGGCCGGACTTCTAGGAGATCAGAATAGGGAGAAATGATGAAGTGTTCCATCTGGACGACGAATGGCATCGGGATTTCGTTGTTCTGCCGGCAGCCCTTCAACTCGGGGCTGCCCCCTCGTTGTCCGGGTACACCTTCCAGTCCTCGCGCTCGTCATCCCACAGGTCTCGGACGCTCCCTGGCGTTCGCGCGAGGACGATATCGGCCTCCGCAGTGACTGTCCCGTCGGGCAGGCGGATCTCACCGTGGACGGCAGCCCGGGAGGTGCCGGGCTGCGTCACCTTCCCGACGATCGTGAGCGGTGTGAGCGTGGGGGTCGGACGGCGGTACTTGACTTCGAGCTTCAAGGTGACCATGAGATAGTCGTCGCCGCCGTCGATGAGGAGCGCGCGCCCCGCGACTTCATCGAGCATCGCCGCAATGATGCCGCCGTGGACTACTCCGGGATATCCGCGGAAGTGGTCAGGTATCGTGACAGTGGAGGTTGACTGCCGCGTTTCCGGGTCGCTGTAGATCGACATCTTCAGACCGACCGGGTTCTGCAGCCCGCAGATGAAGCACATGCGTGAATTCGGTTGCTTGTCCATCATCGTTTTTCGCCTCGCCTGTAGTGTGTCATCTCAGAGTATACAATCGATCGCGGCCGCTTAAGGCTTCAAACTCCTTGGCTTCACCTCCGTGCTGCAGGCGACGAGACGGCGCTCCCGGTCGTCAAGGTCCTTGAAGGGCTCGAACTCGCCAAGGTGGCGGTAGATCCGATTCCTGTCCATTCACATGACTCCATATTCGTGCGGTGTGAGAGGGGCAAAGAGAGCCAATGCACACAATATAAGCAACTGCGTGTCAGAGAAGAAGAATTGAACCACGGACGACACGAGAACGGGCTGGTGTACGCGGATGAAGATGATCTCTGGAGACGACGAGAAAAGCGGCACGACAGCTCGTGAGAATCCAGCGGCTGGAGTGATTGTTATTCTACTGTTTTCTGCGTAATTTCTCAACACTGCGTTCGAGCGCCGCGGCCCTCAAACGGTTCTCTCGTGAGAGCTCGCCATTGATCCCATCCGGCGGCATACGCTGGCCAAGTCCCTTGACTGACTACGCAGCAAATGTGGAAAAGATTCACTTCCTCAGGAACGGCTACCGGTTCGGAATGCAGGTCTTCATCGTCTGGCTCGGTCAGAACCTCATCAACATCAGCGTCTACGCCGCCGATGCACGGGCGCACGTTCTACCCCTCCTCGGGAAGGGAACACATGACTGGTCCTATATGCTTGGGACTCTCGGCCTGCTTGAACACGATGCCGGGATCGGCCACGTCTTCTTTGGGCTCGGTATTCTTGCCTTTGTCATCGCCCTTCTCCTTCCGCTGAAATCGGGCATCGAAACGGTCTAACGAAGCCTGGAGCATGATATGAAACGAATTGCGATGGTCCTGTGCTGTGCGCTGGCGATTTCATTCCTCTTCGGCTCATGTGGAAAGAAGGAAGAGAAAAAAGGGGCGAAAGTGATCGGCGTGACACTCCTCACACGTGGCCACATGTTCTACCGCGACCTCGAGGATGGGTTGAAGCAGGAAGCGGCGAAGCACAACTACGATCTGATCATCACATCGGCCGATTTCGATCTCGGAAAGCAGACTGCGCAGATTGAAGACTTCGTGGCAAGAAAAGTCGATGCGATCCTCGTCTGTCCGGTGGACTCGAAGGGAGTCGGAACGGGGATCAGGAAGGCGAACAAAGCGGGCATCCCGGTCTTTACGGCGGACATTGCTGCCGAGGAAGGAGATGTTGTCTGCCACATCGCATCGGATAACGTCGCGGGTGGACGTCTCGCAGGGGAGTACCTCGCGAAGTTGCTCGGCGGGAAGGGGAAGATCGGCATCATCAATCAGCCCGCGATCACATCAGTCCTCGACCGTGTGCAGGGCTTCCGCGAAGCTATTGCGAAGTACCCCGGGATAGAGGTGGCTGCCGATGTCAACGGACAGGGAGTCCGCGACAAATCGCTTGAGGTTGCGGCCGACGCGCTGCAGGCCCACCCTGACCTGAATGGGATTTTCGGGATCAATGATGATTCGGCACTCGGCGCACTCGATGCGGTTCAGCAGTTCAAGCGGTCGAAGGTCGTCATCGTGGGGTACGATGCGACGCCTCCCGCGGCGGACGCGATCATGAGGGGGACACCACTGAAGGCGGATGTCGTCCAGTACCCGAAGAAGATTGGCTCCGCGACGATCGATGAGATCAGGGCCTGCTTCGCCGGAGAGAAGGTGCCGCGGGCCGTGCCTGTGGACGTCGGCATCGTCGACCGGGAGGCCCTTTCGAAACAGGCGGCGCGGTGACGACGCCTCCGCTCCTCGGGATGCGGGGTATTGTCAAGCGGTATCCGGGTGTCCTCGCGCTTGACGATGTGAACTTCAGCCTCTCCGCGGGCGAGGTCCACTGCCTGGTCGGGGAGAACGGGGCGGGCAAGTCGACGCTCATGAAGATCCTCGCCGGCGCCATCGGGAAGAACGCGGGCGAGATCCTCATCGAGGGAAGAAGGGTGGAGATCGGGACCCCAGCGGCATCACAGTCGCTCGGGATCGGGATGATCTACCAGGACTTCAAGCTTGTCCCGGCGCTCACGGTCGCGGAGAACATTCTCCTCGGGTCCGAGCCGACCATTCCCGGTTTGCCGTTCATCGACCGGAAGGCAATGGAGTCGACCGCGCGCGGTGCGCTTCGGCAGCTCGGCGAGGAGATCGACGTCTCCGCCATCGTGGGGGACCTGAGTGTCGCGCAGCGTCAAACGGTCGAGATCGCGAAGGCGATCTCGCGGAAGGTCCGCATCCTGGCCCTCGACGAGCCAACCACCTCTCTCACGGAACATGAGATCCAGAACCTCTTCGGTGTCATCCGCCGCTTGAAGGCCGAGGGTGTGGGCATCATCTATATCTCCCACCGGCTCGAAGAGGTTTTTGAGATCGGCGACCGGGTCACCGTGCTGCGCGACGGGAAAATGGTCGAGACACGAGCCGTCGCGGAAGTCGACCGGCGGCAGCTCATCAGGTGGATGGTCGGGCGGGAGCTCGAAAACGAGTTCCCGGGTGTGCATCTCCAGCGCGGGGATGAAACGCTGAGGCTGGAGCATGTGACGGGTGGAAGGTTGAAGGATATCACACTCTCGCTGCACCGCGGAGAGATCCTCGGCCTTGCCGGACTTGTCGGCGCGGGCAGAAGCGAGGTCGCCCGTCTCATCTTTGGCGCTGACCGCAAGGAAAGCGGCAGCATCTTCCTCGACGGCTGCGAGATCAATCCCCGCTCGCCGCGTGAAGCCATTGACCTCGGGATTGGCCTCCTCACCGAGGACCGGAACCGGTACGGCCTCATCGCGGAAATGAACGTAAGGGAGAACATTACACTCTCGAACCTCCGCGATCTTCTTACCGGACCCTTCATCAGCGGTTCGAAGGAAAAGGGTGCGGCGATGGCGTTCGTTGATCAGCTTCGCATCAAAGCTCCGTCGCTGGAGGTGAGGGTTGAGAGCCTGAGCGGCGGAAACCGGCAGAAGGTGGTGCTCGCCCGCTGGCTCCACACGCGCTCGAAGGTCCTTGTTTTCGATGAGCCGACCGCCGGGATCGACGTCGGAGCGAAGTACGAGATCTACACATTGGTCAACAGGCTTGCGGCGGAAGGGACAGGCATCGTGATGATCTCATCAGATCTCCTCGAGCTGCTCGGGATGTCCGATCGGATCGTCGTGATGTGCGAGGGGAGGGTCAGCGGGGAACTGACTCGCAGCGAGGCGACCCAGGAACGGATCATGACGCTCGCCACGAGCTTCCGGCGGGTGGGTGAGATGCCGAACAACTGAGAGAGCGCGTCGATGAAGCATATCTTGCTCATGTGTGCCATCATAGCACTGTTTGGCGGTGGATCGTTGCTGTCGATGGAGGAGAAACCCGCGACCGTCCCGGGCCCAACGACCTCCCTCGACACGATGAGGGCGGTGCCGACCGACACGTCGTTGAAGAGGAATTCGAAATTGCTTCTCAAGGACGGCTCTGTCATCCAGTGAAGAATCCTGACCCGGGGACCCGACACCGTCCATGTTGTCTACAACTTCTGACATCGTGGAGAATGAAGAACGAAACAGGTAGTTTCACCCTGAGGCGCTTCAGCGAGCTGGGTATTGGTGCGGTGCTCGTCGTCGAGTTCCTCGCCTTCTCACAGCTCTCACCGTACTTCTTTACTGCCGAGAACCTCCTCAATGTCACCCTCCAGGCGTCGATCACGGCAATCATCGCCGCCGGCATGACGTTCGTCATACTTACCGCGGGCATCGACCTCTCCGTCGGGTCGGTCGTTGCATTCGCCGGGATCGTCGCGACAGGGACGCTGAAGACCGGGATCCCGGTGACAGCCGCTCTTCCCCTTGCCATCTTTGCAGGGTTGGTGGTCGGCGCCTTTTCCGGCTCGTTTGCCGGCTTCTTCATCACCCGGTTCAACATCGCGCCGTTTATTGTCACCCTTGCGCTCATGACCGTGTGGCGCGGCGCCTCGTTTGTCGTGACAGAGGGGAGGCCGGTCTGGGAGCTTCCGGAGGCATTCAGCGTACTCGGCACCGGGCGCCTCCTCGGCGTCCCGATACCGACGATCATCATGGTCATCGTGTATCTGACCGCACACGTCGTTCTGAAATACACTCGGTTCGGGAGGTACGTGTTTGCGGTTGGCGGGAACATTGAGGCGGCGCGGCTTGCAGGCATCAGGACGCATCGCGTGCTCACGGGTGTCTACACAATCAGCGGCGTCCTCTCGGCAGTGAGCGGGATCCTTCTTGCCTCGCGGATGAACTCCGGACAACCCAATGCCGGCATCATGTATGAGCTCGATGTCATCGCCGCCGTCGTTGTGGGAGGGACAAGCCTCTCGGGCGGAAGGGGATCCATCGTCGGGACGTTCATCGGCGCGATGCTCATCGCCGTGCTTCGCAACGGCCTGAACCTGCTGAATGTCGGCTCGTATGTACAGCAGGTGATGGTCGGCGTTGTCATACTCCTTGCAGTCCTTCTCGACCAGTTCAGAAAGAGATGAGATTCCCATCAACACTCTCAAAGGGAGGTGCACCGTGAACATGCTCGGCAGGCTCCTTGCGGCGTGCGTTCTGGGAACGACGCTGCTTTCCGCCCAGACAAGCGTCGACAGGCTCGTGTCGCGGCTCGATTCACTAGTCTCCACATCCTACAACGACTGGAAGGTCAGCCCGGACCTGAAGATCGCGAAGCTCGATGGGAAGGACCCACAACAGGCGGGCTTCGACGATTCGAAATGGGACAACCTGAAGCTGAATGAGCGGATCTATCCTGATTCATGCTGGATCAGGAAGACGATCGTCCTGCCGCAGACGATCCTCGGGGTTCCCATCTCAGGACCGGCGAAGTTCCTTGTCTCCGTCGATGACTACGGCTACATGTGGATCAATGGAGAAAGCCGTGGGTATTTCCCGTGGGACGGCGAGTTCGAGCTGACGAAGAACGGGAAGCCCGGCGACACCTTCCTTATCGCGATCCGGGCGATCAACACGAGCGGCCCGCTGAGAATCATAAGGGCTGAGATCGAGACAGAGAATACGGCGCCCTTGCTGCAGTCGGTCAGGGACTTTGCGCTCAGCATGCGTGTGGGGCAGAAGCTCACCGGTTTCGACACGTACCAGACGAGCTCGAACAACAAGGTTGATCCCGGGACTGACAAGTCAAAGATGAGCCGTGATGAGAAGAAGCGGCTCGGCGAGCTGCTCCAGACGCTCGCCGCACGTGTCGACGTCGATGCGCTTGCGCGCGGCTCCGTCGACGGTTTCACCGTCTCGCTGAAGAGCGTGAAATCGGAGCTGAAGCCGATCAGCGAGTTCGCGAAACGGTACACACTTTTCTTCGATTCGAATGCACACATCGATGCGGCGTGGCTGTGGCGCGAGAAGGAAACAATCGAAGTGTGCAAGAACACCTTCTCGTCCGTGATGAACATGTTCAATGCGCGGCCGGACTTCACGTACACGCAAAGCTCGGCTGCGTACTACGACTGGATGGAGCGGCTTTACCCAGACCTCTTCCGTCAAATCCAGCAGCATGTGAAGGACCGTCGATGGGAGGTCATTGGCGGGATGTGGGTCGAACCGGACTGCAACCTGCCGAGCGGTGAGTCGTGGGCGAGGCACCTCCTCTATGCAAAGCGGTATTTCAGGAGCAAGTTAGGGGAGGACGTGAAGATCGGTTGGAACCCCGATTCGTTCGGATACAACTGGAACATGCCGCAGTTCTACAAGAACGCGGGCATCGATGCGTTCATCACGCAGAAAATCGGATGGAACGCCGTGAACGTGTTCCCGTACCGTGTCTTCTGGTGGGAGGCACCGGAGAAGTCGACAATTCTTAGCTACTTCCCGTTCGATTACGTCAGCCAGATCGAAGACCCGTACCGTCTGGTCGACTGGATGCGGCAATTCGACGCGAACACCGGCTTCACGAAGCTCCTCGTCCTGTTCGGTGTCGGCGATCACGGCGGCGGCCCGTCCCTCGCCATGATCGACCGGATTGAGCACCTGAAGACGCTCGACATCTTCCCATCGATCGACTACGGGACCGCGACGCAGTACATTGACTGGCTCAAGAAGCAAGATCTTTCGTCGCTTCCGACGTGGGACGATGAGCTCTACCTTGAGTACCACCAAGGGACATACACAACTCAGGCGAAGATGAAGGAAAACAACCGGAAGAGCGAAGTCCTCCTCACGAACGCCGAGCGGTTCTCTTCGCTTGCCACGATGTTCGGTCGGAAGTACAACAGTGCGGACCTGGAGAGCGCCTGGAGGAACGTCATGTTCAACCAGTTCCACGACATCCTTCCCGGTTCCAGCATCAGGGAAGTCTACACAGACGCGCCTGAGAGGTACAAGCAGGCATACGCTGTGGGCGACTTTCAGTTGAGGAAGTCACTTGAGCAGATCGCATCGCAGGTCAACACGGCAAAGCTCAAGAAGGGGAAACCGGTCGTCGTGTTTAATCCGCTCTCATGGGACAGAAACGACATTGTGCGCGTGAAGCTCGACGAAGGGGATTTGAACGACTATGCAGTGTTCGACGCGAGGGGAAAGGAGATTCCCTCGCAGGCCGTGAGCAAAGGGGAATACAAGCGGGAGGTCATCTTCATTGCGGACAAGGTTCCCTCACTCGGCTACGCGCTGTACGAGCTGAGACCTCAGAAATCCGCCGCGGCGGGCACCGCACTCCATGCGACACCTGCGGAACTCGAGAACGACGATTTCCGGATCGCCATCGACTCCGATTCGGGTTGGGTGAAAAGCATCTTCGACAAGCGGAACAACCGGGAGGTTCTCAGCGGATTCGGCAACAAACTTCAGCTCCTGGAGGATCGGCCCTCGGCATGGGACGCGTGGAACATCGGACTCACCGGCCGGGAATTCCCGTCGACGTTCAAGGGAGCGGATGTCCTCGAGAGCGGGCCGGTGCGAGTTGTGCTCAGACTCCGGAGGACATACTTGAAGCCTGGTGTGAAGAAAGACTTGCCGACGGAAGACTTCCCGTCGAGCTTCTTCACGCAGGACATTATCCTTTACAATGGCGTGGATCGAATCGATTTCGCAACGGATGTCGACTGGTGGGAAGAGAAGACGATGTTGAAGGTCGCCTTCCCGCTTACGGTGAGCGACACTGTCGCGTCGTACGAAGTGCCGTTCGGGACGATCGAGCGGTCAACCCAGATGCGGAACAGCTGGGAGCAGGCGAAGGTGGAAGTCCCGGCCGAGCGTTGGGCGGATCTCTCGCAGAACGACTATGGCGTCAGCCTTCTCAACAATTCAAAGTATGGGTACGACATCAAGGGGAACTCGATCCGGCTCTCACTTCTCCGTTCGCCCATCTGGCCCGACCCGACAGCGGATCGCGGGAAGCACCACATCGAGTATTCCCTCTATCCTCACAGTGGGCGCTGGCGCGACGCATCGACGCTTCAGTACGGCTACGACTTCAACTACCCGCTCCTTGCCGTCGTGACCGACAAGCACGCGGGCAAGCTTCCGGCGGAAGAATCGTTCGTGAAGGTTTCGCCATCGAACATTGT
Organism: Ignavibacteriales bacterium CG07_land_8_20_14_0_80_59_12; assembly: GCA_002779395.1. Lineage (GTDB taxonomy): Bacteria > Bacteroidota > Ignavibacteria > 0-14-0-80-59-12 > 0-14-0-80-59-12 > 0-14-0-80-59-12. The sequence continues at coordinate 3,782 of PEWR01000061.1, read as the reverse complement.
CCTGACGACAGTCAAGAAGGCGGAAGATTCCGACGCCTGGATCATCCAGTGGTACGATGCGAAGGGAGTTCACGGCGAGGCGACGGTGACGCTCCCGATGACGCCGAAAAAGGTCGTCATGAGCAACTTCATGGAGGATGACGGCGCGCCCGTGCCCTTCGAGAAGAATGTTCTGAAAGTCCACACAATGCCGAACTCCGTCGTGACGGTGAAAGTCACGTTCTGATTCCCCGGCCCGTCATTGCGAGCGTTCGGGGAGCGAAGCGAGACGAACCGATGACCTGTGAGCTTGCCTCACTGCGAGCGCCCGAAGGGCGCGTGGCAGCCCCTTTGTCCCGTGAAGCCGTGTCAGCCGTTTGACTCTTGTCCGTGATTTCAGTATTCTTTGAGTGAAGGACACGCAGGAAGGACATCCCGAAGGACAACTGTAGCGCCTGTTTCCCTCACGCGTGTTGGAGCAGGGGACAGATCTGCGGTTCATTCAAGAGCTGCTGGGTCATGCCAGGTCCAAGACGACCGAGATCTGTACGAACGTCACAAAGCAGAGCATCGCCGCGATTCGCAGCCCGATTGATCAGATCACGATCACAAAGCCGACGAAGGACGTGAAGTCAATGGGAAAATAGACGCACCCACTCTGACGCCTATCCAGTAGATGTTCGGACATTCGCGGAGCGCTCCCCTCGGCACTGGTCGCCTGCCTGCGGCGGGCCGCTGGCCTGAGGCGGATCGCATATCTTCGGGCTAAACTTCAATGTCTCGCACACGCCTGCCTATGGCCCGCCATAGGCGGGCGGCACGGCTCGCCACTTCGTTAAGCCCGCGCCACGTTAGCAGCAATGCGTTTGAGAAATGACCATGGATTTGCTATCTTCATAGTTGATGAGAATCTACATAGATACGTCGGTGATTGGTGGTTGCTTCGATCAGGAATTTTCAGAGTGGTCAAATAGACTTATGGGCGATTTCATCAAAGGAGAGAAAGTCGCCGTAATCTCTGACCAGACTTTACAAGAATTAGAGAAGGCTCCTGAGCAAGTCAAGCAACCGATACGATCCATTCCGACGGATCACCTCATCATGGTCGAACTTGATGAAGAAGCACGATTATTGGCAAAGCGATATATTCAAGAAGGAGTCATCACTCGCAAGCATCTTGTGGATGCTCAACATATTGCCATGGCAACAATCCATCGTGTTGATTTTCTGGCAAGTTGGAATTTCAAGGAAATGGTAAACGTCTTCAAAATCCGACAATACAATGCCGTGAATCTCAAGTACGGCTATCCTCTCATTGACATTCGAACCCCGAAGGAGCTCGTTTATGAAAGCTAAGACTTTCGATGCCGTGAAGTTCATGCGCAACACAAGGGATGAATTGAGCAATAAGTATCTCAAGGATCCTGAAGCTCAGGAAAAAGATCTCGCTCGAATTAGAAAAAAATATAGCAAATTCAAACGCACTGCTGCTAACAGGCGGCTAAAAGACGTTCGCTTCATTGTAAGTGAATAGTTGTGCTCACTAAACCGCTTCGCTCACAAGAAATTGGTTGTTGGTAGTTCGCTCAGCGGCTTCTTTTAGCCACCCGGCGTTAAGCGCAATGCCCCACAATCCACAATAACAATCACAATGCTTAACGTGAAAGGAGCAACACGATGAAACAAATCCATAATATCCGAACGGTTTTCTGTCTGATTGCCGTTGCCGCATTCATATTCAACGGATGCGCCCTTATCTTCCAAGGCACAAGCAAGAATATGAGCTTCGACGCCGGTCCCGGTTCTGCGGAAGTTTGGGTCAACGGAGCGAAAGTTGGAGTGACTCCGTGCAAAGTCGAGCTCAAACGCAATCAGGAATATAGCATTGAATTCAAGAAGGAGGGTTATCAGACGAAAAGCTATCGAATCACCAACGGTGTCGGTGCAGGTTGGGTCGTTTTGGACATTCTCGGTGGCTTAATTCCAGTGATAATCGATGCTGCAACTGGAGCTTGGTATGGATTCGACCAAGACAACGTTAATGCTGTTCTGGAGAAACAGCAATGACGGTGTTCGGGACACTGCGTTTTCACCGGAGGCGGAGCGAACTCACGGGGTTCGCTCCCCGTCTCTTCGTCGTTGTTATTTTCTCTTTTCTGTTTCCCTTGCTCTCAGTTGCCCAAGTGGCGTTCGATGTGAAAACCACTCTCGAAGAGAAAAGGCAACTTCACGTTATCAAGATTGCCGTCATCAACGCCCTTCATCAATCAAACTGGGCAACCGTGAAAGGAGTAGGTGAGAATTACTCACTCTGGCTTACAAATCTTAAGCGGCACAGTGAGGGAGATTCTATCAAGACGGAGTTCGATTTAGACTTGCGGACGCCTGCTATGCTCAGCCGAGGAAGGCACATCACCAGCGCACACGTTTCAGTTCTTTTCGACACAACGAGCATCTCAAACGTTCGGTCATCTAATGATACGCTCATCAATGGTTTGGTCGTCCAAGGACTGGAAAGCAGTGGAGTACTGAAAGAATTCAGTAAGTTCTTCTCAAGTTCCATTCCCTTTGGAGATTTGCTAATACGTCCATTCGTTTCCAAGGTTCTCGACGAACTGAGCCGTCAGCCAACACCGCTTGAAAGCCTTGAGGCAAACTTACTTGCTGCTCAAGCCATCATCCAGTTGCGGCAGATGACACAAGAAGACTCACGTCGAAAGTGAGACGTGCGGCAACGGCAGCAGATTGTGTGGGGCACTGCGCTTAACAGCAGTAGCAACGACGCTCGTTCATTTGTCAAGGCTGAGTTGAATCGTGGTTCAGCGCAATCAGTTGAACTCGCTCAACGCCGGACTCATTCATAAAGAGCATGGAGTGCGGCGCTGCGTGGCTACTGCACACGATGTTCGGACATTCGCGGAGCGCTCCCCTCGGCACTGGTCGTCAGACTCCGATCGTCGATTCCGACGGATTCTGTCGAACGAACTCTGTCGAGCTGCGCCCTTCGATGTGCTCGTTCACTCCGTCCGCCTGCCTACGGCGGGCCGCTGGCCTGAGGCGGATCGCACATCTTCGGGCTAAACTTCAATGTCTCGCACACGCCTGCCTATGGCGGGCCGTTGGCCTGCGGCGTGGCTCGCCACTTCGTCAAGTCCGCGCCACGTTGGGCGAAATGCTCGCCGACTCAACATCACACATTCACATACAAGAAAGGAGTTAGTCGTATGAAGCTACAACCTATAGTACTCATTCTCATTGCGGCTCTGTTTAGCTTAACAGTCGGAGCCTGCACCCTTGCGAAGCTTACCGGGAGAGGTCCTGTGCCAATCTTGCTTAACAATCCTCGTGCGAAAGTTGACGTCATCAAACATATTCGCGATAGCAAGATGGTGGTCTTCGATTACACCGGTGTCTTCGATGCATCTGAGATTCTTTCCAAGCACTTTGAGGAAACTAAAGCAGATGCGATTATAAATGTAACCTTTGCCATCAAATCGGATGTGGGTTCCTTCTTCGTGAACCTTATCACCCTGGGTATCGCAAACGCGAGGGTAATGGAAGTAGAAGGGGATCTGATCAAAGCTCCACAAGGTCTTGGATTGCTCGACATCCGGGGCAGCGAAACTATCGCGATTGCGGAGACCATTGAGGAGCTAATAACCAAAGCATCGGACTCTGCGTCCTTAAACGCCGCTCCGCAAATGATAGTCCGAAGCGAGAACGGCTTCAAACTTGTTCGCTATAACCAAGCCGCGCTGTTAGAGGAATGATTTCCGGCTTGCACTTCGCCTAACAGACGCGAG